>NZ_JXYF01000093.1:0-26778 GCF_000967735.1 Paracoccus sp. S4493 | reverse complement strand
CCGGGCTGGGCCTGGCCATCGTGACGCGCATGGCCGCGGCCCACGGGATTGCGATGCGCTATGCGATGACCGACGCGCGCGCCCGCGTCACACTGGAGTTCGGGCCGGGGCCGGATGCCTGACGCCGCGCCCGGCGATGCGCATCAAGCGACCTTTTGTCTTTCGCGCGGGTCGGGCATATGCTGGCCCGATGGATCAGGGACAGACAGTGCCACAGCAGGATGAGGACGATCAGGGGTCGGTGACCCCCGATCCCGCGGGCCCCATGCCCCCTGCACTGAAAAGCGACACGCGGCAGACCAACTGGCGCCGTGCCAACCTGCTAAAATACAGCGCCCATCTGGCGGTGCAGCGGGCGCTGGCCTCGGGGCAGCTGCAAAAGCGGCCCTGCGAGGTCTGCGGCGCAGAGACGGTCGATGCCCATCACGACCATTATGACCAGCCGCTGGCCGTGCGCTGGCTGTGCCGCACCCATCACGTCAAGCTGCACCATTACGGCGAGGACATGTTCCCCATCGGCAACACGCCCCGGGACCAGGACTGAGGGACGGCCCCGCAGCGGCCCCGCGGCCCCGTCCGGGGCGTCCCAAAGTCCCCGGCTCCCGGGCCGCGGCCGTCACCAGGCGTCATAGGCCAGATACTTGCCCGACATCTCCAGCTTGACGCGGTTGCCTTTGGGGTTGGTCTCTCGGGTCACGGACATCTCGAAGTCGATGGCAGACATGATGCCGGTGCCGAACTTCTCCTCGATCAGCGCCTTAATGGTGGGGCCATAGATGCCCACGATCTCGTACAGGCGATAGAGGCAGGGGTCCGTTGGCACCGCTTGGCTCCAGATCTTGGTGGGCGGTTCGGACAGCAGGTCGGCCGCATAGGCGGGCAGGTCCAGCGCGGCGACCAGCGCCTGCACCTTGTCGGCAGGAAGGGCGTTCATGCCCATGCAGGCCGAATGCATGAAGACCGGCGACATGCCAATGCGCTGGGCGATCCCCTCCCAGGACGGGCCCCGCGTCTTTCTGGCGGCCAGGATCAGGGCGGTCACGTCCTCGCGAGTCAGGATGTGGGTAATCTGGTCTTTCTTGGTCGTCTTCTTGGGGTGAAGGGGGTTACAGGCCCAGGTCGGTCAGGCCAGGATGATCGGCAGGGCGCGGCCCTTGCGGCCAGCGGAACAGGCGGTCGGCATCGCCGATGGCGACATCGTTGATCGAGGCGTGGCGCGCGGTCATCAGGCCGTCCGCGTCGAACCGGCAGTTCTCGTTGCCGTGAGACCGGAACCACCGGCCCGCGGCATCGTGCTATTCATAACAGAACCGCACCGCGATGCCGTCGGGGGCGTGGCACCACAAAGCCTTGATCAGGCGATAGCTCTGTTCGGCCTGCCACTTGCTGACCAAGAACGCCTGCACCTGGTCGCGGCCATGCAGGAAGTCGGACCGGTTCCGCCAGACGGTGTCGGGCGTATAGGCCAGCGCGACGCGGGCCGGATCGCGGCCGTTCCACGCGTCCTCGGCCATGCGGACCTTGAGGATCGCGTCGTCGCGCGAGAAGGGCGGTAGCGGCGGGCGGGTCATTCGGCGATGGCCGCAGATGCGCCGGGACTGGTTCGGTCAGGTCGATGCGCACCGGATCGGGGCGTTGCTCCGCCCCGCCCGGGGCCTGTCCCGCCAGTTCCGCCGACCGCCTGCCCAGGAACCGCACCAGGTGGTTGCGGATCGGATAGTAGTTCGGGTGATCGACGATGTCAGTGCGCGCGCGTGGCCGCGGGATGGTGATCCGAACCGATTTCGCCACCCGCGCAAACGGTCCGTTCGTCATCAACAGGATGCGGTCGGCCAGCAGGATCGCCTCGTCGATGTCATGGGTGATCATGAAGACGGTCTGGTTGGCGCCGCCCCAGATCTTCAGCAGCTCGTCCTGGATGGTGCCGCCGGTCAGCGCGTCCAGCGCGCCGAACGGCTCGTCCAAGAGCAGCTGCTTGGGGTGGTTGGCAAAGGCGCGGGCGATGGACACGCGCTGGCGCATCCCGCCCGACAGTTGGCTGGGCTTGCGGTGGATCGCCTGCGCGCTCAGCCCGACCATCGACAGGTCCCGGGTCGCGACCTCGTCGACCTGTGCGCGGGTCCAGTCGGGATGGCGGGCGCGCACCCCGAAGCGGACATTGCCAAGCGCGGTCAGCCACGGCAGCAGCGCGTAGTTCTGGAAGACCACGCCGCGGTCCAGGCTGGGGCCGGAAATCTCGGCCCCGTCCATGGTCACGACGCCGGAGGTGGTTTGCGCCAAGCCCGCCAGGATGTTCGTGATCGTCGGTTTTCCGCAGCCCGAATGGCCCAGGATCACCACGAATGCGCCCCTGTCTATCCTGGCGGGGCGGTGATGACGGATGCCCAGATGCGCATCCTGGCCCGCGACACCGTGCTGAACGCCATGCGCGAGGCGGGCGGCATGGTGTCGGGCCGCGACGGCGCCGCGGCCCTGCTGGGCGTTGCGGCCACGACGCTGTAATCGCGACTGGCCAAGTACAGCGTGCTGGAGGTGGAGTGTGCGTCCCCGCGGTCCTGACCAGCCTGCCCAAGGACCGGCACCGCGGCCCTGATGGCGCGTGATCATCCAATCCCCGGTGGGGCCCCAACGAACCCCGGGGCGGGCAGGAGCATCACGGGGACATGGCGCCGATGGCTGCCAGCCGGTTCAGGATGCCCGGCCGCGCAAGCGTGCCGGCCGTCAGCTCGCTCTCAAGGTCGCTCAGCGCATCGCGCAATTCGGACAGGCCCAGCAGCGCCACGGACCCGGCCATCCGATGGGCCAGATGCGCCGCATCCGACAGGGTCGCCGGATCGGCCGTCAGGTCATCCAGCCGGGCCAGCCCGTCGTGGAACTCAGACAAAATGCGGTCCAGTATCCTGTCGGCATGCTCCGCCCCGATGTTGCCGGCCAGATGGCGCCGGGCGGCGTCCCTTGCCGGGGACGCGCCGCGCATGGTCGCGACACGATCCAGCAAGGGGTCCAGGGCCTGGAAGGACAGCGGCTTTGTCAGCGTGGCCGACATGCCCGCCGCCTGGAACCGGTCCTGATCCGCAGGCCGGGCATGGGCCGTCAGGGCGATGATCGGCGTGGCGACGTTCGGGCCTTGCGCGCGGATCCGCGTCGCGGCGGTAATGCCGTCCATGCGGGGCATGCTGATGTCCATGAAGATCAGGTCGAACCGCTGCGCCAGCGCGGCATCCACGCCCTGTTGCCCGTCCACGGCCTCGACGACGTCGCAGTTGCGGGCATGCAGGATCTCGCGGACGACCATCCGGTTGACCTCGTTGTCCTCGACCACCAGCACGCGGCGCCGGGGACCGGGCGCGGGGGGCGCAGGGCGGGCGGGAGTTGTCACCGGGCGCGGCAGCGGCTGGTCGGCCAGCGGCACCGTCAGGATGAAGCAGGCGCCCTGTCCGATCGCGCTCTCCACGCGGATGTCGCCGTCCATCAGCCGGGTCAGGCGGCGCACGATGCCAAGGCCCAGGCCCGTCCCCTCGACCGTGCGGCGGAACGACGGGTCGAGGGTCACGAACTCCTGGAAGATGCGTGCGTGATCCTCGGGGGCGATGCCGATGCCGGTGTCATGCACGCGGAATTCGACCAGACCGCGCTGTCGCCGGTCGATGGTGACGGTGATGCGGCCGCCTTCGGTGAACTTGATGGCATTGCCGATCAGGTTCATCAGGATCTGCGTCAGGCGCGCCGGATCGCCAAGGACAGGGCAGGCCGCGTCCCCGATCATCTGCGCCGACAGCGTGTTCCCGCGTTGCCGCGCGCGCGCCTGCAGCGCCTCCAGAAGGTCTAGCACCAGCCTGTGCGGGTCGAAGGCGACCTGCTCCAGCCGCATGGCCCCCGCATCGGCCCGCGCGATGTCCAGGACCGAATTGACATGCCCCAGCAGCAGGGCGCCCGATTGGGCCATGACCTCGGCATAGCGGCGCTGCTGCGGGTTCAGCGGGGTGGCGGACAGCAGGTCCAGCGTGCCCAGCAGGCCGTTCAGGGGGGTCCGCATCTCGTGGCTCATGACGGTCAGCATCTCGTCCTTGGCCCGCTCTCCGGCGACGGCGCGGTCGCGGGCGCGGATCAGCTCATCGGCCTCCTGCACCTGGCGGGTGACGTCGCGCACGAAGGCGATCATGACCGGCCCCCGTTCGCTGGGCGCGCGGGCGACGGTGACCTCGATGGGAAAGATCTCGCCGGACTTGCGCATCGCCGTGGCCCGGACCGGACGGCCCGGATCGGTGGCCGGTGTGGAGATGTCGGCCAGGAACCCCCGCACCTCGGCGCGGGCGGCCTCGGGGACGATCAGGGTCAGCATGTCGGCGCCCAATGCCTCTTCCGCGCCATAGCCATAGATACGCTGCGCGGATTCGTTGAAATCCAGGATGCGGCCGTCGGTGTCGGCCACGACGATGGCGTCGTGGGATGTGGCGATGACCGTGCGCAGCCGTGCGTGCGTCGTGGCGATCCGTGCCGTCTGGCGCCGCGCGCGGTCCGCCATGACTGCCAGCGCCGCGACCACCAACGTCACCGCCACGACCATCATCCCGACAAGCAGGGCCAGGTCGTGCATGGCCGCGGACACCTGTTCGCGCTGGCGGTCGGACTGCCCCGAGAACAGCCGCACCCCTTCCAGCGACGCGGACCGCACCACCGGGCGCAGGGCCGCGACCCGGGCCTGCAGCGTGGGCAGCGCGTCGCGCAGCCGGTCGTCGGACCCGTCGATCAGCGGCACGATGGCGTCCAGCGCGGCCTCTGTCTGGTCCAGCCTGCGGCGGGCGGGGTCGTCCTGACGCAGGGTCTGGAACACGCGTCCGGTCGTCAGCGTCCGCATGCGGGAATAGAGGATGTCGAACCGCGTCCTGACCTCGGCCAGCATCGCGGTGTCGCCGGGCTGCGCGCGGGCGTCGCCGACCGCGACCAGCAGGGCCAGCAGCTCGACCTCTGACTGGGCCAGAGACCACTGGATGCTGTCTGAATTCGCGGTGGCAAGCTGATCGATCTGGCGCCGCGCATCGGCGCTGACGACCCAGACCACGAACCCGCACACGGCGATCGAGACCGTCAGGACGGCCACTGCGACCTGCAGCCGGGTGCGGATGGCGCTCATGGTACCGGGGCGGTGCTGAGACGGTTGAGCTGCCAGATGCTGCGGGAGTAGATCACCTCGGTCTGGTACTGCCGGTCGGCGTCATAGGGATAGACGATCCACAGCGGTCCCTTGTCGCGAACCGACATCTCGCGGTCGTCCATCAGATAGGCCACCAGGGGCACGTCCGGGCCGATCTCGGCCAAGGGTATGCTGATGGCATAGTCGTTGATCGCGGTCGCCGACACCTCTCCTGTGCTGCCGGGGCCGGTGGCGATGCCGGCATTCGCCAGGATGCGGGCCAGCGGGACGCCGGTGAAGCCGTGCACCCCTTCGGTCCAGACGGTCGAGGTGCTGATCTGCGCCTCGCCCAGGGCCTGCAGCGCCGGCAGGTCATAGCTGCGCGACCCGTCCGGGCCGTCGACGCTGAGAAGGGCCGCCTCCTGTGCCAGAGCCGGCCCGGCCAGGGCAAGGGCGGCGGACAGAAGGGTGCCGTGAAGGAATGTGCGAACCATGAGGGTATCCCGATGCAGTCTGGCGATCATGGTCGGAAATGTCGCATGGACGACACAGACACGCACGACATCATTCGTATCGGACGCTATACGAACGGATAGTCCGGTTGTATCCTTTGGCGCAGACGGGCGGGCCATGCGGATACGGGCGGATCGAAGACCTCCGATCATCGGGTATCACGGACCCCGGCAACACAGGCTAGCATGTCTGGCTTGCCGCGTAAGAGGTGAAGTCGTGAAAATTTTACTGGCTGATGACCATGACCTGATCCGAGAGACCCTGGTCCTGTATCTGGGCGCGCAGATCGACGCCCAGGTCGTCGAGGTCGGCGATGTCGCCGGCGCGGAACGGGCGATCGCGCAGGCGGGGGACGTTCCCTTCGATCTGGCGCTGCTGGATTATAACATGCCGGGGATGGACGGGCTGGCGGGACTGGCCGTGATCCGCGGCCTGATGCACCCGCGCCCCGTCGCGATCCTGTCGGGGACCGCCTCGCGCAGCGTGGCGCGGGACGCGATGGCGGCGGGGGCGCGGGGCTTTCTGCCCAAGACGATGAACGCGCGGTCGCTGGCTGCGGCCGTGACCTTCATCGCGTCCGGAGAGATCTTCGTGCCCTACGGCTATCTGGAACAGGACGACCACGCCCCCGTGGGCGAATTGACCGCACGCGAGACCCAGGTCCTGCGCGGCCTGACCGAGGGGCGGTCGAACAAGGATATCGGGCGGCTGCTGGGTCTGCAGGAGGTCACGGTCAAGCTGCACGTCAAGACCCTGTGCCGCAAGCTGGACGCCAGGAACCGCACCCAGGCCGCGATGATCGCCCGCGACCGCAAGATGATCACCTGATCTGACCTGACGAACGATCCGTTGCCGGACGACCCCGCCGCAGGCGGGCTGTCCGGTCCTGTCCGGGCCGCACCTGTCGGTGCCGGTCGCAGGACCTCCCATGCCATCCTTACCAGAGACGGGGCCGCACATGCGTGACTTGACGATCGATCATCCCGACCACCCCATGGCCGCCGACCGCGGCATGTTCCGCATCACCCGCCCCGCAGCGGGCCGCAGCTGCGAGATCCGCCTGCGGACCGGGCGCCTGACCGCGACGAACGCCACCGCCTTTCGCGACCAGGTCTATGACCTGATCGACCAAGGCGAGGATCGGCTGGTCGTCGACCTTGCCGCCGTCGATTTCATAGACAGCACCGCCATCAGCGCGCTGGTGGGCGTGCTCAAGCGCCTGGGCATGCGCGGAGAGATCGTGCTGTGCGGCCTGTCGGGCAGCGTCGCGGGCATGTTCCGCATCACCCGCATGGACAAGGTCTTTCCGGTCTTCGCCGACTGCGCCGCGGCATCGGCGGCGTTGCGGGGGCGGTCGTGATGACCCGGTCCCTGCGCATCGCGGTGCCGCTGCTGGCGCTGCTGCTGCCGTTCCAGGCCGCGGCCCAGGACGGCCCGCTGCCTCAGGCGCTGCAGCCGCTGGCCGACCAGCAGGCACAGCGGCCCGCGCCCCCCTTCGGCCGCCACGGCCCCCTGACAGAGCGCGAGATGGCGATGGCCCGCGCCGCCTGGAGCTATTTCGAGGCCGGGTTCCAGCCCGAGACGGGGTTGGTCAACGCGGTGGGCAGTTATCCGTCGACGACACTGTGGGACACCGCGTCCTATGTCAGCGCCCTGGTCGCGGCATACGAGCTGGGCATCATAGACAAGCGCGACTTCGACCGCCGGGCCACGCTGCTGATCGCCACGCTGCGCAATCTGGACCTGTATCGCGGAGAGGCGCCGAACAAGGTCTACAACACCAAGACCGGGCAGAAGGTGAACTATGCCAACGAACCCGGAGAGGTCGGGTTCTCGGTTCTGGACATGGGCCGCATGCTGGTCTGGCTGCGCATCCTGCGCGAACGCTATCCCTATCTGGCCAACGGCGTCGACAACGTGCCGCTGCGCTGGAACTTCTGCAACATCGTCAGGGATGACGGGCGGCTGTTCGGGTCGGTCGTGTCGGGCGACGGCGACACCCGCTATGTCCAGGAAGGCCGCCTGGGATACGAGGAATACGCGGCCAAGGGCTTTGCCCTCTGGGGGTTCGACGTGGCGCGCGCGCTGGAGCCCGCGCCGCTGGCCTATACCACGATCCACGACATCGATATTCCCTATGACGGCCGCGATCCGCGGGTCTTTCACAACCAGAACTATGTCCTGACCGAAAGCTATCTGCTGGACGGGCTGGAGATGGGATGGGACATGCCCGCAGCAGACCCCGCGGGCCCCGGCGTCGCGTCGCAGGGCTGGCGGGAGGAATTCGCGCACCGGATCTTCCTGGTCCAGCAGCGGCGGTTCGAAAGCACCGGCATCATCACCGCGCGGTCGGAACACCAGGTCGAGGGGCAGCCCTATTTCGTCTATGACGCGATCTTCGCCGACGGCTATGCCCGGAACACGCTGGACCCCAGCGACGTCTATCAGCCCGACCGGGCGGCGGTATTCGCCAAGGCCGCGCTTGGCATGTGGGCGCTGTGGGACGTGCCCTACACCCAGCTGCTGTTCGACACCGTGGCCGACCTGTCCGAAGCCGATGGCGGGTTTTTCGAAGGCCTGTACGAAAACGGCAACGGCGTCATCCCGCTGCAGACCGCGAACAACAACGGCATCATCCTGGCCGCGCTGCTCTACAAGGTGCAGGGGCCGATCCTGCAGTTCGCCAACCCGAACACGACGGTCTGGGACATGGCCTATTCCCAGACCGACATTCGCGCGAACAAGTGCCTGCCCGAGCCGATGCTGCGCAAGGTTCCCTGCTGCACCTGCGGAGATCTGCCGCCGCCGGTCCCGACCATCGCCACCGCGGATTTCATCCTGTGCCGCCCGGTCGAGGGCGAGGACGGCATTGCCGCGACCGATTGCACCACCGGCCCGCAGGTCACGGCCAGGCCCGAACCGCGCGACATGCTGCCGCGTCAGTGCCGCACCGCCGCGGTGCAGCCATGACCACGGGCCGCATGCTGTGGTTCGACGCCAACCGCGTCTGCGCCGCCGCGGGCGTGGTGCTGATCCACAGCACCACCGATTTCGCGGGTCGCCCTTTCCCCGATGCCGGCGTGGCGGAACGCGCGGTGCCCGTCCTGCTGCGCTCCATCGGAGAGTTCTCGGGGTCCGAGATGTTCTTCCTGTTCTCGCTGTTCCTGATGGCTCTGCGAATCGACCGCCACAGGCCGCGCTATCGCGATGCGATCGCGACCCAGGCGCACAGGCTGCTGGTGCCCTTTGCGGTCTGGACGCTGTTCTATGCGCTGTTCCGCCTGATCAAGGCCGAGGCCTTCGGCTATGCCCCGCAATATCTGGCGCAGTTGGCCCAGATCAAGACCTGGGTCGCCTATCTGCTGTTGGGCAAGGCCCAGTACCACATGCATTTCCTGCCCACGCTGTTCGCGATCTTCCTGTTCTATCCGGTGATGCGGCTGGCCATGCGCTATCCGATGCTGGGGGTCCTGCTGGTCGCGACCCTGGGTGCGATGGACCATGCGCAGGGGTTTCTCTATGCGATCGACCTGGCGCCGCTGACGCGCGACTATCTGGTACGGGTCACCAAGGTCTGCGGTTATGTCGGCTATGGCCTGGCGGCCTTCGGTCTCTATTCGCTGTGGAAGGACGGCCTGCCGCGCGGAGAAAGCCGTCTGATCCGGCGCGGCGCGCTGTATCTGGTCCTGCTGGCCTATCTGGCGACGCTGCCCTTTTATGGCGGCGCCCTGCTGACGGGCAGTTTTCCGGTGCGGGCGGGCTGGGATTACTACGGCCACTTCCTGATGCCGCTGCTGGTCTTCTGCGCCTTTCTGGGCAGCCAGTACAGCGACTGGTCGCCCCGCTGGTCGGTCATGGCGCGCTATACGTTCGGCGTCTACCTTGTCCATCCCGCGGTCATCGACCTTTTCGACATCGCGCTGATCAAGGCTGATCTGGCGCCGTCGCCCGCCCTGCTGGTCGTGACGCGGTTCGCGGTGGTGCTGCCGGTGGCCTTCGGGCTGGCCGTGGCGATCGGCCGTCTGCCCGCCGTCGCCTGGACCATCGGCCTTGGCCCCACCCCCTGGGCCGCCCGCAAGGCGCGCCCGCAGCCCGGAGCGGTCCCGGCATGAGCATCCCGTATTACAGTGCCTTCGAGGATCGCAGGCCGCCCGAACCTCTGCCTTACAATCCGCTGCGCGAGGCGCTGTGGCAGTTTCTGGCGGTCGTCACGCTGGTGATCGGGGGCTGGTACATCGCCTGGCGCTGGTCCTCTTCGCTGAACCCTGACGCGCTTTGGTTCGCGGCCCTGATGGCCTTGGCCGAAACGCTGGCCTATCTGGGCCTGATCCTGTTCGTCGCCAACCTGTGGCGCGATCAGCCGGTGACCTGCCCCGACGCGCCCGCGACGCGGGGCGAGGTCGATCCCGCGTCACCGGACCCGTCGCTGCCGATCACCGTCGACGTGTTCTTTGCCACCTATGACGAGGATCCGGAGCTGGTCCGGCTTGGCCTGATCGACGCCAAGGCCATCGCCTATCCCCATCCGATCGACATCCGCATCCACGTGCTGGACGACGGCCGCCGCCCCGCCATGGCCGAGGTCGCGCGGCAGGAGGGGGTGGGCTACATCACCCGCGCCACGAACGAGGGGTTCAAGGCCGGCAACCTGCGCAACGCGATGGAGCAGACCTCGGGCGATTTCCTGCTGATCTGCGATGCGGACACGCGGCCGTTCCCGACGTGCCTGGCCCGCACCCTGGGCCATTTCCGCGACCCACGCCTGGCTTGGGTGCAGACGCCGCAATGGTTCTATGACCTGCCCGAAGGGCGCCGTCTGTCCCAAGTCCTGCAGGCCCGATGGGGCGCACGGGCCGGACGGGCAGGGCGCGCGGTCGAGCGGATCATCGGCGAATGCCGCATCGGGCGCGATCCCTTGGCCAACGATCCGCAGATGTTCTACGACGTGATCCAACGCCGCAGGAACCACGCCAACGCAGTTTTCTGCTGCGGCGCGGGGTCGATCCACCGGCGCGAGGCGGTGATGGAGGCCGCGCTGCGCGCCTTCGGGGCCAAGGTCGAACGCCGCGTGATCGAGGCCGAGGAGGAGATCACGCTGGAGACGCGGGAACGCGGCGTGGCCCCCGATCTTCTGGACGCGATCCGCACCCAGGCGGTCGGCACCGAGATCCTCAGCCCCTACCGCTTTCACGTGTCCGAGGACATCTATACCTCGATCGTGCTGCATGCCGACCGCGACCGCGGCTGGACATCACTGCTGCACCCCTTCGTCGAGACGCGGATGCTGTCGCCCCAGGACCTGATCGGCTGGACCATCCAGCGGTTCAAGTATGCGGGCGGCAGCCTGGACATCCTGGTCAACGACAACCCGCTGTTCCGGCGCGGCCTGACCCTGCGCCAGCGCCTGATGTACGGGGCGACCTTCTATTCCTATCTGGGCGCCCTGTGGAACGTCGTGTTCCTGTTCGCGCCCACCGCCTATCTGTTCACCGGCATCTCGCCCGTGGCGGCCTATTCGTCGCAGTTCTTCCTGCATGTGGTGCCGTTCATCCTGTCGCTGGAACTGGCGATGATGGCGGGCACCTGGGGGATCGCGGGCCAGTCGGCCAAGGCCAGCTACCTGGCGTCGTTCCCCATCGGGCTCAGCGCGCTGTGGACCGTGCTGCGCGGCCGGCGCATCGCGTTCCGTGTCACGCCCAAGGACCGCCAGGCGGGCCGCTTCCTGCATCTGGTCCGTCCGCAGATCGCGGTCGTGGCGCTGACGGTGGCGGGCGTGGCCTGGGCCACGCTGGCGCTGTGGGCCCTGGATACCGGGCACACGGCGACCGGGGTCGTAACGAACGCCCTGTGGGGCCTGAACAACTGCATCGCCATGTCGGGCATCATCCGCGCCGCGCTGTGGCAACCCAACCCATCGATCCCCGAGGAACCCTGATGCGCCTTCGTCAGAACCTGGTCCGCGCGCGCGGCCATATCGTCTTCATCCTGGGGGTCATCGGCGGCCTGATGGTCGTGACCTGGCTGGAGCAGGCCGGCCCTTCGGCCGCGGGGCAGGCCCCGGTCACGCCCCTGGCCGCGATCGAGGCCGCGACGCCGCTGCCGCTGGCCATCCGCGGCGCCTCCAGCGCCGTCGACCTGGACCATGCCGCCATCGCCTGGACGTATTTCAGGAACAACACCGATCCGAACACCGGGCTGGTGCATTCGGTGGACGGCTATCCTTCGACCACCATGTGGGAAACGGGGTCCCTGATCGTGGCCATCGTCGCGGCCGAGCGTCTGTCGCTGATCGATGCCACCGAGGCAAAGGATCGGCTGGCCGCCATCCTGACCAGCTTGGACCGCCTGCCGCTGTTCCAGGACAGCCTGCCCAACAAGGCCTATGACACACGGTCGCTGAAGATGGTCGATTACGCCAATCGACCCATCGATCTGGGTCTGGGCTGGTCGGCGCTGGACGTGGCGCGGCTGATGGCGGCACTGGCCATCGCGCGCGCGGCCCATCCCGACATGGCCCCGGCCATCGCGGCCGCGACCGATGACTGGCGGCTGGACCGGATGGTCCGCGACGGACAGCTTTATGGTGCCAGCGTCGTGGACGCGGAGGTCCGTGAGAACCAGGAGGGGCGCCTGGGCTATGAACAATATGCCGCCAAGGCGATGATGCTGTCCGGGTTCGACATGGTGCGCGCCTATGATCCCGCCGACAGCGCCATGATCCAGCCCGTGATGGGGCAGGACATTCCCGTCGACACGCGCCTGCATCGTGGCCGCACCCCGGCCTTCGTCGTCAGCGAACCCTATCTGTTCGACGGGCTGGAATTCGGCTTTGACGCACGTTCGTCGCGCATCGCGTCCGCGGTCTATCTGGCCCAGCAGGCCCGCCATGACCAGACCGGCCATCTGACCGCGGTGACCGAGACGCATCTGGATGAGGCGCCGTTCTTTGCATATTCGACCGTCTGGGGCGGGGGCGCGCCATGGTCCGTCCTGACATTCCAGGGCGATCGGATCGACAGCCGCCGCACCTTGGCGACCAAGGCCGCCTTCGGCTGGGACGCGCTTTACGGCACCCCCTACACCGCACAGTTGGTCGAGGCCGTGGTCCCCACCGCCGATCCCCGGCGCGGTTGGCCCGAGGGCATCTACGAGGTCGACGGCACCACCAACGCCTCGATCACGGCGAACACGAATGCCCTGGTCCTGGCGGCGCTGGCCTTCAAGGCCGCGGGTCCGCTGCTGCGGGGTGCGCCATGAGGGTGGTCCTGCTGATCCTTGCGCTGGCCTGGCCCGGCTGCGTGGCTGCGGCGCCCTGCGTCGGGGCGGCGCTGGACCGTCCTCTGCCGGGCGCCCTGGACGCGCGACAGGTCAGCGCGGATGTGCCGACCGCGCGGTTTCCCGGCCTGTGGCAGCAGGGCCGTGTGGACGGGCTGACCTATCGGATCTTCGGTGACGGCACGGCGGTCCTGTCCGACGACCCCGGCGCACCGCGATGGCAGGTCCGGATCGAGTGCGCCGCCGCGACCTGCCGGATCACGGCGACCGGCGTGCCCGATGCGGGAGCCGATCGCATTGCCGATGCCCTGGGGCGCTGCCTGATGGGACGGGACGTGACCGCAACCGATCTGCGGCGCGCCGCACCGGCCTTTCCGACCGGTCTGTCCGATGACGTGCCGGATCGAGGTCGGTCTCTGCCACCCGCCGCAGCGCTGGCCACGGCGGCGGGGCAGGCACCGCGCCGCGCGGTGGCGCGATGCATGCCCGACCCGGCGCTGTTCGGCGACACGCCGGCGCAGACGGTGCAGCGGATGCTGCTGGCTGCCGGGCAGGACCCCGGCCCGGATGACGGCGTCCTGGGTGCGCGCAGCCGGGCGGCGCTGCGGGCCGCACTGGGGCCGGGGTCGGATGCGGATGTGCCGCACGCAATCCTGGCGCTGCTGGCCATGCGCTGCGGGGGCTGAGCGATGCGGGGGTTGGGACCTGTCCTGATGGCCACGATGCTGGCGATCTGGGGGCCGGGCGGCGCGCTGGCCTGGCCTGGCCCCCAGATCCTGCGCACCGATGATCCGGCCGTCCCGGGCGCGGTCGAGGTGCTGTCGGACACGCCCAACGCCCTGACCTGGTCGCGCGCGCAGGCAGGCCGGTTGGGCGGCTGGCGCTATCGGCTGTATCCTGACGGGTCGGCGGTGGTGATGCCCGACGGCGATGCGCAGGCGCAACCGCTGCGCATGGACTGCATTCGCGGCGCGGCCTGCCGCATCTGGTCGGGCACGCGTCTGGTGACCCGCATCCCGGCCACGGGCAGCCCCCGCCCGACGGTGCCCGACACAGCGGATGGCGAGACGCTTGCCCGCCATCTGGCGCTGTGGGTGCTGGCCGGTTCGGGGTCGCAACCCCGCGCCGTGGTGCCCGTGGTCGATGCCATCGCGCCCCGACCTGCGGCACCCGCCCGCCGTCACCGCGACCATCCGGCGCCGCCGCTGGCGCGGGACGGGTATCGGCTGACCATGTTGCCCGCAGCGTTCCTGCCGTGTCGCGGCACCGCCTGCACGGCACCGCTCCGCCTGCCGCCAGTGTTCGACCAGGCCCAAAGGCCGCGGACGACCTGCGCCGTGACCGCGGGGGTTGCGCTGTCAACGCAGGGCGAAGGCGGCCCGGGGCCGGGGCGCGTCACCCTGGGATGCGGCGCACGGCTGTCGGATCGTGTGACGCTGAACCTGGGTGTGACCGGACGCGGCGGGGCAGGGCGGAACCCCGACCTGAGCTATGCCCTGACCTGGCGCGCGACGGACCGCCTGTCGCTCAGCTATGCCAGCAGGTCCATCCGCATGGACGGGTCCTGGAGCGGTCTGCTGGACGGCAGGCTGCGGGCCGAACTGACCCTGCCGCGCATCCCCCTGCCTGCGGGACGGGGGGCCGATTGCCGGATGCGCGTCACGCTGCCCGATCCGACCCGCGATGCGCTGGTCCTGTCCTGTGGCCTCAGGCTGACCGAGCGGCTGTCCCTGGGCGTTTCGGCCCATGCCTATGCGTCGGGGGTGCAACGGCCGTGGGACCCTGATTACACCTATAGCGCGACCTGGAAGGTGACCGACCGCCTGCGCGTCGGCTATGGCAATTACGCCGCCAACCGGTTTCCCTGGAACCGGGGCGACGGGCCCGGCGCCGGGCTGCGCGACGGCACCCTGTCGCTGACCTACGATCTGTCCTTCTGAGAGAGCCCGATGACCCGCATCCGCCTTGTCCTGCTGACCCTGCTGATGGCTATCGCCCCGCCCACCGTGTCGCGGGCCGAGGTCCGGATGGGAGAGACGGTCTTCAGCCCCGTCCTGGGGCGTGCGCTGTCCTACGACATCTACCTGCCGCCGGGCAGCGAAGGGGGCACGCGTGCCTATCCGGTGCTGTACCTGCTGCATGGCGGCGGGACGGGGCAGCCGTCGGACTGGTTCACCCTGGCGGGGATCGACCAGGTGCTGGACCGGCTGATCGCCCAGGGGCGGATCAGGCCCCTGATCGCGGTCGCGCCCGACGGTCGGCGGCCGGATGACGGGCCGGCCAGCTATTTCCTGGACGATGCGGACGGGGCCGCCCGGTGGCAGACCGCCTTTCTGGATGAAGCGATGCCGGGGATCGAGGCCCGTCACCCGGTGCTGCCCGGACGGCGGGCGGTCATGGGCATTTCGATGGGCGGGTTCGCCGCGCTGGTCTATCGGCTAGAGCATCCCGACCTGTTCGCCGGGGCCGCCGCCCTCAGCCCGGCGTTGCGCACGGACGAACAGCTGCTGGCCTTGTCGCCGGGCGACTATGCCGACCGTTTCGCGACCCTGCTGGGCCCGGATCTTGAGGGTGCGGCGCGGCTGACCGACCGGTGGGCCGCGTTCCGGCCCGCAGCGATGGCCGCGTCGGCGGATGCGGCCCGGCTGGCACGCATCCCGTCGATCCATGTCCAGACCGGGTCGGATGACAGCTTCTTCGAGGGCACGGCCCAGCTGCACATCGCCCTGCGCGATGCGGGCATCCGTCACCGTTTCCGTGTGATCGAAGCGGGCCATGACTGGCCCGCATGGCAAAGCATGCTGGAGGACGCGCTGCTGCATGTCGATGCCGTGCTGTCGCGCGGCTATGGCGAATAGGTGCGCCTAATGCGCCGGGACGTGGGCGTCGTGATCCTGCCGCGCGTCGCCCGATCCGCCTGTGCGCCGTTCGTGGCGCAGCAGATCGCCCCGCCGCCATTCCTCGTAGCGCAAGCGCGTCGACGCGCTTGCATGGCTGCGCAGGGCAGGGGCGTCCTTCCACAGGTCGAGGGAATAGGGTGTCATCAGCAGGCTTTCGACCCGGTTGCGCGCGGTCAGGATAACCGAATGCACCGGCAGCAGGATGTGGTGATAGTCGATGGGCCCATGATCGGGCCGCGCCACGGCGCGCCCAGCCTCGGCCAGATGCCTGGCCTTGGCCCAACGCCCACGCCACAGGATCCGGTGCAGCGGAGAGAACAGCTCTCCGTTCAGGTCAACGGGGCAATCCTGGGGGGGCTTCCCGGAACAGTGCCGCGCGCCCGTCCACAGCACCGGCTGGCGTCCGTCGGTCGTCATGATCGCGTCGCCCGCGCGGACATCGCGAACCGCGATCACGCCTGCGCGGGCGACGTCGACCTGCACGTCCGGTCCGAAACAGGGCGCCGCTGCCTGTCGCTGCGGGGCGGGTGCGATGTCATAGGCGCCGTTGCCGACCTGGAACGTCTGCGGCAGCGTGGCGAAGGAGCGGTCGCCGTTCGTGATCATGATCGGCCCGATCCAGGGCGACCCCGCCGCGGGCTGCATGACCGAGGTGTTGATCCGGGCATAGTGATCCCCCAGCCCCGACAGATCGCCCTGGATATTGGCGGTCTGGCCGGGGTTCATGGGCCGGTATTCCGCCACCTGCCGGCCCGACCCGTCAAAGACCTTCATCCCGGTGATGCCGCTTCTGCCGGTCAGCTCGGTCCCCGTGTCGTCGATGGCCGTGATCTCGATCCGGTGGTCCTTGGCCCACATCTGGCGACCCCATTGCACCGTGGCCGTGCCTTGCGAGGAGTTGGTGCCGACGGCGGGATCGACGATCAGCTGATCGCCCCGAATGCTGAACGTGATCACGGGAATATCCTTCTGCAGGGTTTTCCCGACCCTTAGGGATTTGCATGTTCTGCAAGGTTAACATCCCGCGCGACGCAGGCCTTTTTTGCCGGTCGTGGTTGACCGGGCGTTAACGCCGGGCGGTCCTGCCATCGTGTGCCAGAAGTCCGGCGCGGGCCGCGCCGGGAGCCGGAATGCCGGAGTGATCGCGCGCGGCCGGTCTGGGGGATGCATCCGGACCCGCGTCGGTTCGGCGCACCTGATGGCTGCATGGCCCGATTCATGCCCCCGCGTCATCCTCCCGGATCGCCGTGCGAATGTCGGGAGCGGTTTTGGGCGGGCGTGCCAGCCGCATCACCCGACGGTCAAGGGCCACTCACGACCGTGCCCAGTCCGATCGGACCGGGCACGGTGTTCCGTTCCAGCGGCGGCCGTGGAACCGCGGCCTATTGCGCGGCGCGCATCAGGCCTGTGGACCAGAACAGTGTTTCGCCGGAACTGTCGTCGGTGCCGTCATTGTCGGTGACCACCCAGCCCATACCGGCCGCGTCGACGGCGAACCCCTCGACCTTGTCCAGGACATAGCCGTTCTGCGCCTTGAGGTCGGGGATCAGGTCGCGGACCAGCTCCTTGGTCACGACGGGCAGGGGGTCGTCCAGCCCTGCGGGCACCATCTCTGACAGCGGCACGCGGAACAGCGCCTTGAGCACGGCGGCGTCGCCGATCAGGTTGTCGCGTTCGATCAGATAGGCCCAGTCACCGTCGATGGCGATTTCCGAAAGGCCCGTCCAGCCGTCGCCCGCAGGGTCCAGCGGATAGGCGACGGCGCCCCAGTCCTGCGTCAGCAGGTCATAGGAGACCAGCTTGACCTGGCCGGCGGGGTCGTCGCCCCATTCGCGCTGGACGGCCATCCACAGGCGGTCGCCCTGCCGGGCGATCCCCTCGAACCCATAGCGGTCCTCGTGGGCCAGCAGCTCGGCGGGCAGGCCGATCTCCTCCTGGATCTCGCCCTGGGCGTCGACATGGATGATGGCGTGGGGGACCAGGCGGTCGCTGCGACCCTCGGACGCCAGCCAGAAGCCGCCCTGACCGTCGGGCGTGATGCCCTCCAGGTCCAGCTTCTGCGCCGGGTCGCCGTTTCGGGTCACGATCGTCTTGGCGGCGATCCGCGCCGGTGTCCGCGTGGCGTCGATGGCATGGATCGCGGCCTGCGCGCCATAGGCGCTGTCCGACACGGCGAACAGCTGGCCCGGTGCGTCGCCCGCGGCCAGGCCCGACAGCGCGCCCCATCCGATCAGCCCGTCCGCGCCCTCCGCGGTGATCGTCGGATAGCGGGGGGGACCGTCGGTTGCGCCGAACAGCATGACGTGGGCGCGCGCGCCGCCCTCTGCGCCCAGATCGGCCTCGTTGGCGGTGACCAGCAGGTCGCGCGCGGGCAGGGCCACGATGCCTTCGGGGCTGATGCCCGATGGCAGCAGTTGCGTCAGGCGGGGCGCCGCCAGGTCGCTGACATCGTAGACGCCGATCAGCGATCCGCGTTCCGAGACGACGAAGACATGCGGGATGCCGTCAAAGGTCGCGACCTCGATCGATTCCGGTTCGACACCCTTGGCGTCCGACCGCTTGTCGGGATAGTGGCCCGCCCGGATGACCGCGTGTTCGAAGCGGCTGCCCGAGTCGTAGACGACCGTGCCGTCGCGGTGAAAGATGCTCCATCCGCGCGACCCGCCCTGATAGTCGCCCTCGTTCGCGGTGGCGAAATGGTCGGCGTCGATCCACTTGACCGCATCGGGTTCGCGGGGAACGTCCGTCAGCGCCCCGTCAAAGGTCAGCGCCCCGTCGTCGCGCGTGTCGATGCCGTCAAGGCTGACCGTGCCGGCGCTGAAATGCGCGGCGATGGTGCCGTCCGCGCCGATCACGACGACATGGTTGTTTTCCTGCAGGGTGACGACGATCTCTCCGGCGGCGTTGATGTCGACATATTCCGGCTCGGGGTCGTCGGGGGCGATGTCCGCCAGACCGGTCAGGTCGATGCGGGTCTGCCCGTCGCAGTCCAGCGTGCCGTCGGTGACGGCCAACGTGACCACATGGCCCGCGGGCATCTGCGGCAGGGCACCGTCGTTCAGGTCCTCGTCGCGCTGGTTCTCGATCGCGACGGCCAGAAAGCTGCCGTCATCGGCACGGGCGACCGCATCCGGCTGCCCGCCCAGGTCGCAGGATGCCAGCACCGCGCGGGTCTTCAGGTCTAGCACCCGCAGCAGCCCCGAGGGTTCGGTGAACGAGGTCGACGTGTCCACGCCCACATACACCCGGTCGCCGATGATCACGGCGGTGGTGGGTTCCCCGTCCATCGGCACGGTACCCAAGGGCAGGGGAGCCGCCGGGTCGGTGATGTCCACAAAGCCCAGCACCCCAAGCGGGCTGTCGGAATAGACCAGCGTGTTGCCATCTTCGGAGGCCGAGATGATCTCGGCCGAGGTCGGGCGCGACCGGTCCTCTCCCGCGGTCATGTTGTCGGGCGTGGCGAATGTCGCGATCCGGTCGAAGGTGGTCTGGGCCATCGCAGGCATGGCCGTGGCCAGCGCGACGGCCGAGGTCAGAAGGGCAAGTCTTTGCACCGTGGAATCCCCCGTTTTGGTTCGGGGTCCTCTTTGATCACGGTCGGTGACGGCCTTGCGACAGTCTGATGGCGCTTGTGCGACAGGGGTTGGGCGGTCACGGCCCGTCCGGCGGCGGCGCACGTTCCGGGCCGACCGGAGGGGGGGCGCCGGTAAAGCCGGCCATGTGGTCGTCCAAGGCGCGGCCGAACGCATCGCGCCCCGTCCCGCGTGCGACATAGGCGGCCAGGTTGCGATAGTCGTCCAGCATCCCGTCCGCCATCCGCAGGACCGACACCATCAGCAGATCGCCAGGCCCGAATTCGCCGCCGAACCAGTCCGCCGTGCCAAGCCGGTCCGACGCCTCGTGCAGGCGTTCGTCGATGCGGGCCATGACCGCGGGCAGGCGGGGGGCGGACCAGGGCGCGTCGGCCTCGAACAGCGTGGCCATGGCGTGGTCCATGAACGGCGGTTCCAGCGTGTTCAGGGCGGCGAATGCCCATTCCAGCTGCATCGCCCGCGCCGCCGCCGTGCCTGGCATCAGGCCGGGGAAGCGTTCGGCAATGTGCCAGACGATCGCACCGCTTTCGAACAGGATCAGGTCACCGTCCTCCAGCGTCGGCACCTGGCCGAAGGGCTGGCGCGCCCGGTGCGGCGGCCGCTTCTGCGCGCCTTGGGACAGCAGGCGCACGGCATAGGGCTGGCCCACCTCCTCCAGCGCCCACCGGACGCGCAGGTCACGGACCTGGCCCCTGGCGAAATCCGGAACCCAGTCGAAGGCGGTGATGGTGATCGCGGCCGCGGGATCAACCGGCATGGCGGCCCCCCGCATCCTGCATGTCGGGGGGGCCGTCCCGCGTCGCGGCGGGGTCCATCCACACCGTCTCCCACCCGTGGCCGTCGGGGTCGTCGAACGCACCGCCATACATGAAGCCCTGGTCCTCGACCTGACGCGTGTCGTGCCCGCCCGCCTCGCGGGCGCGGCGGTGGATGTCGTCGACGGCCGCGCGGCTGTCGAAGGTCAGGCATAGAAGCACGCCCGACTGGGTACGGGCGTCAATGATGCGCTTGTCGGTGAAGGTGGCGTAGAAGGTATGATCCAGCAGCATAACGTGGATCGCGTCGGACCAGACCATGCCGCTGGCCTGTTCGTTCGAGAAGGCCTCGTTCTTTGTAAAGCCGATCGCCTCGTAAAAGGCGGTCGCCCGCGCCACGTCCGTGACGGGCAGGTTGACGAAGATCATCTGGGTCATCGATTCGCTCCTCCTGTGCTGTTGACAGGATGGGGGTGATTGGTTACCTGAGGCAACCATGAAGTTACAAAAAGAAACCATCAGGCCGGAACCTGCCCATGGCCGCTGGTACGACGATGCCTGCGGCAGCGCCTTCGGCATGGAATTGCTGGGCGAACGCTGGACCCTGCTGATCCTTCGCGAACTGATGTTCGGGCCGCGCCGGTTCACCGACCTGCGCGCGGACCTGCCCGGCATCAGCGCCAAGATCCTGACCGAACGACTGGCCGGGATGGAGCGCAGCGGCATCCTGGCCCGCATCACCCTGTCCGACCCGGTGCCCGCGCAGGTCTATCAGCTGACGCCCTGGGGCCGGTCGGCCGAACCCATCCTGCAAGAGATCGGGCGGTGGGCTGCCGCCTCTCCGCTGCATGACCCGACGCTGCCCCTGTCGGCAGCGTCCTTCATCATGTCCCTGCGGACCATGCTGGATCGCCAGGCGGCCGCGGGGCTGTCCCTGACGGTGGCGATCACCATCGGCGGATCCTCCTTTGGCCTGCGTCTTGAACAGGCCTGTCTGCACGTCACCCGCGGGCTTCCCGACGCGGCCGATCTGGTCTTCGAGGCGGATGCGGCACCCCGTATGGCCGCGCTGTTCTATGCCAAGGTCGCACCTGAAACGGCCGGCGTGACCTGCAGGGGCGCGGCTTGCGACCTGCGCAGGTTCATGGACCTGTTCAATCTTCCGGAAAAATCCGCCCCGCCGAATGTTGCGGATTGATATGCAAAGTGACCGGGCTCGATTGCGAAATGACGGCCGAAACTGCCAATATATATATATTGACGTATTGTGACGGTGGTTAATGGATAAATCCGCCGTTTGAGACTGCGGCGAGAAACTAATAATACAAATAGACTACAGCACCTTAGCACCGCGCGACGCCCGCTGTGGTTGTCTGCGCAATCTTTTTGCGCGCGGGCCGGTCGATCGCGGGACTGTTGTCACAGTCACGGACATGTCTTATTCCCGCAATCGATGCCGAACCTGTATGCTTTTCGCAATATTATCGTGCGAACGATTCAATTTCCGGTCGGTGCGGTGCGGCACGATGAATGATGCCCGTTTTGACGCATGGAGTATTTAATGAGCTGTTCCCATGACCTGCCGGTGCGCAACCTTGTCACGTCGGCGATGAGCATGCGGTCTGTCATGACGGAACGGACGTCGACGACCCGCCCCGTTGGAAACGTCTAGGACCGTGGCATATTGCGACCACAAGGATGATCAGGTGAATTTCAGCCAGTTCCTTTTCCACACGTCCTTTCCGTTCGACGATCTGCGTCGGTCCGCCCTGCACAGCGCGATGGGCGCCCCCACCCGATCGTGGCCGGCTTCCGGCCTTTGGGATCACCTTCAACGATCGGCAAGACCATGACCGGCGCTGCAACGTGGAGGCACGCATCCATCGCGGATGGCAGCCGGTTTGACGCGATTGTCGTGGGCTCTGGCGCGGCAGGTGGCGTCGCCGCAACCGCGCTGGCCGAGGCGGGGATGCGCGTGGCGGTCCTGGAGGCCGGTGATGCCGGGCCCGGCCGCATCAACCCCGTGACCAAGGCCCTGACGGCCGTGGCCCGGTTCCTGGACAGGACCAGGGCCGAAAGCCGGATGCCGCCCAGCCTGGCCCGCTTTGGCGAACGCGCCTTTCGACTGTTGGGCCGCGCTCGCCAGCCGGTCCAGTCGCGTTGCTTTGCCTGGGCGATGGCCCCCAACGTGCTGGTCGACGACCGCGACTGTCCCTACCAGACCGAGGATGGCAGCCAGTTCCTGTGGTTCCGCGCCCGCCAGCCGGGGGGGCGCATGACCGTTCCCGGCCATGGGCGCCAGTATTATCGTCTGTCCGGCATGAAGTCGGATGGCTCGAACAGCGCCGACAATGCCTGGCCCTTCGCGCTGGAGGATGTCGCCGACTGGTACGGATGGGTCGAGGACAAGCTGCAGTTGCGCGGCGGCGATCAGGCCGTTCCCGGCCCGGACACCAGCCGCCTGGCCGGTGTCCTGCAGCCCACCCCGTCCGAGCAGGCGATCATTGGCGCGATCCGGTCCAGATGGCCGCGGGCACGGCCGGTGCTGGGCAATTTCGCGCCGCCCCTGTCATGGCTGGACATTGCGGCCGGCACGGGCCGCATGGCGTTCCAGGCCGGCGCCGTGGTGCGCCGCGTCCTGAAGGATCCGTCGGGCGCGGTCAGCGGGGTCGAATGGATCGACGGCCGCACGGGCGCGGTCCGGACCGTCCACGCGCCGGTCGTGTTCCTCTGCGCCTCGGCGATCGAGAGCACGCGCATTTTGCTGCTGTCGCGGTCGGTGGGCGATGATGCGGGCATCGGGACGGAATCGCCCGCCCTGGGCCGGCACCTGATGGACCATGCGGTCATGAGCGGAACCGGATATCGCGCCGGATCGGACGACGTCCTGCCCGAACAGGCAGAGCCAGGCCGCTGCATCCACATTCCGCCCGACCCGTCGCTGCATCCGTCGATCAGCATGCAGATCCATGTCCATCCCCGTCCCGACGGGGCCGCGCGGGTCGACATCGTCTCGTTCGCCGAGATGCTGCCCGACCCGTGGAACCGGGTGACGCTGTCGCCGTCGCAGACCGACCGGTACGGCATCCCGGTCCCGGTGATCCGCTTCCGCCATTCGGCGGAACAGCGCGCCCTGGCGGACCGTCAGGCGCAGATCATCCGCGAGTTGTCGGCGGATATCGGTCTGACGGACGTGATTGTGAACACCGACCTGTCCCCCGGCGGCACCAGCGTGCATGAATGCGGCACGGCGCGGATGGGAACCGATCCCGCGACATCCGTCGTGGACATGCACAACGAATGCTGGGACGTGCCGGGCCTTTATGTCACGGACGGGGCGTGCTTTCCGCGCCAGCATGTCCACAACCCGACCCTGACGATGATGATGCTGACCGCACGCGCCGCGGCGCATGCGGCCGCCCGCTGATCAGCGCTGGCCCGCAAGCTTGCGGGCCACCATCGCCATCAGCGGGGTGGGATAGCGCATCCCAAGCGTGACGATGCAGGTCCGGTCCAGAATCTCCAGCGTGCGGGCGCACATGTCGGGCGTGTATTCGATGTCGCGCTTGGCCCAGGCCCAGGGGTTCATCTTGGGATGGAAGGTCCGCTTATTCAGGATCGGCTCCCAGTTGGTGTACAGGTGCTTGGAGCTGTCGCGCAGGCGGTTGTGCACGCCCCGGCGGCCGGTCAGCTCGATCGCCTTCTCTCGGGTCGGGGCCAGGATCGACAGGCTGACGGCCGATGCGGGATCGTTGTGCGGGGTGACCCTGAATTCGCTGCTGTGCTGCAGGATATCGGCCAGGACGGCGCGGCGCTTTTGCATCCGGCGCAGCATGGGGACCACCTTCTTCAACTGGACGCGCAGCATGGCGCCGTCCATCTCGGTGACCTTCATGTTCATGCCGACGAATTCGGGCTCGTTCAGCCGGTCGCCGTGCTGGCGTACCATCGATCCCAGATCGTGATAGCTGCGCGCGCGGATGAAATAGCGTTCGTCGCTGGTCAGGACGGCCCCACCTTCGCCGATGTTCATGTTCTTCATGCGGTTGAAGCTGAACACGCCCAGATCGCCGATCGCCCCGCAATGCCGGTCCTTGTATCGGATGCCCACGGCCTGGGACGAATCCTCGATGACGATCAGGCCATGTTCTTTGGCGATCGCCATGATCGCGTCCATGTCGCAGGGCGCGTTGACCATGTGCACCGGGATGATCGCGCGGGTATAGGGGGTGATCTTGGCACGGATGTCCTCGGGGTCCATGGTCAGCGTCTCGTCGATGTCGACCAGGATCGGCACGGCCCCGACCTGCACCGGCGCGGCGGCGGTCGCCATCCAGGTATAGGCCGGCACCAGCACCTCGTCGCCCGGACCGATCCCGGCGGCGGCCAGGGCCGCGACCAGCGCGCTGGTCCCCGAATTCACGGCCAGCACATGCGCGGCGCCGGTCTGGGCGGCCATCTCGCGTTCGAACAGGGCCGTCCGGCTGGCCCCGCTGTCATAGCGCAGCAGGCTGCCGCTTGCGATGGCGCGGCCGACCGCGAACCACTCTCTCAGACCGACGTCAGGCACTGTCCGCTCCGTATGCGATGGGCGCTGGATTGCGCGCCGTGCACCATCCCGCGCCAGGGCCTGCAGGGCAAGGGGAAGATGCCGAATCCACCCGGTTATCGATGCTGCGGCGGCCCGTTCCGCCCCCCACAATGGCGTGATTCAACTTGCGGTGGCGAGGCGGGGCCGTCGCACAGCGCGGGCGGGCCTGCCCGACTTTGGTGGCAGCGCGGCGCGGCCCGGCTGGCCATGATGGGAAAGCCGCTGCACCATCTGCAAGCAATCCGAGGGGCGCTCATGGACGATCATGCTGATGTCGATCTGGCCCGCGCCAGTGTCAGGGCCGTGGCCGACGACGTGGCGGGGACGCTGGTGGGCCACGACTGGCTGGTCGAACGTCTGCTGATCGCGTACCTGACCGGCGGCCATGTCCTGCTGGAGGGGCCGCCGGGCATCGCCAAGACGCGCGCGGTCAAGCAGCTGGCGGCGCGTCTGCCGGGCGAGCATGCGCGCATCCAGTGCACCCCCGACCTGCTGCCGTCGGATCTGACCGGCAGCCAGGTCTTCCGTCCCGAGACCGGCGGCTTCGACTTTCTGCCCGGCCCGGTCTTTCACAACATCGTCCTTGTGGACGAGATCAATCGCGCGCCCCCCAAGGTCCAGTCGGCCCTGCTGGAGGCGATGGCCGAAGGGCAGGTCACCACCGGCGGCGTGACACGCTCCCTGCCGCATCCCTTCATGGTCGTGGCCACCCAGAACCCGATCGAGCATGAAGGGACCTTTCCGCTGCCCGAGGCGCAGATGGACCGCTTTCTGCTGCACCTGCGGCTGGACCTGCCGGGCGCCGAGGACGAACGCGCCATCCTGGACCTGGTCGAGGCCGAGGGCCGGGGCAGCATGGCGGCCGTGCTGTCGCAGGTGACGGCCGCGGACCTGGATCGCGCGCGCTTGCAGGTCGCGGGGGTGACGTTGGCCCCCGTGCTCAAGGATTTCATCATCAGGCTGGTTTTGGCGACGCGGCCCGGCGGGGTGCTGGCAGAGGCGGTCGAACACCCGGTCTCTCCGCGCGGGACGCTGGCGCTGGCCGCGGCGGTGCGCGCGCGCGCCTGGCTGCAGGGCCGCGATCACGGCCTGCCCGAGGACGTGCAGGCCCTGGCCCCCGATGCCTTGGCCCACCGGCTGGTCCCGAACTGGAAGGCCGCCAGCGAAGGGCAGGACGGCCGCCGTCTGATCGCCGAGGCGCTGCGCCAGGTGGCCCCGTGGTAGGGGCGCCATGAGCGGCTGGCGGTCCGCGCCCGGCATCGCCCTGACGCTGGAGGCGCTGGTCGACCTGCAGGCGGGGCAGGGCGCCATGCCCCGGCAGCGACCCATGGCACGGCGGGCGGGGGTCATGGCCTCGCGCCATCCGGGCAGCGGCATGGACCTGAGGGAGATCCGCGCCTATGTCCCTGGCGACGATCCGCGCCGGATGGACCCTTCGGCCAGCGCGCGCACGGGCGTGCCGCATGTGCGCGCCCTGCACGAGGATCGCGACGACATCACGCTGCTGATCGCCGATCTGCGCGGGCCGATGCTGTGGGGCACGGGCGACGCGCTGCGATCGGTGCGCGGCGCGCGGCATCTGGCGGGGCTTGGCTGGCAGGCGGTGGCGCGCCAGGGTGCAGTCGGCCTGATCGTCGCCGAAGGGGCGGGGGTCCGCGTGTTGCCGCCCGCGATCGGCGCGGGCCATATGCTGACCCTGTGCCGCCTGCTGGTCGACCGCCATGCCGCCGCCCTGGCCGATCCCCCCGGCACGGCGCCCCTGACCGAGGCGCTGTCCCTGGCCGCCCGCACCGCGCCGACGAGTGCCCATGTCGTCCTGGCCACCCTGCCCGATGGCTGGCAGGGGGCCGATGCCGCGCTGTCCCGCCTGGCCCGCGGCCGCCGGGTGGAGGTCGCGCTGATCCTGGACCCGCTGGAGACCGCGCCACCCGCCCGCCCGCTGCCGGTTCGACAGGGCGGCGCCACGCGGCTGCTGCGTCTGCAGCCCGCCGATCTGGGTGGCCAGACTGACCGCCTG
>NZ_JXYF01000092.1:0-812 GCF_000967735.1 Paracoccus sp. S4493 | reverse complement strand
CCCCGCCGTGACGGACGCGGCCAAGGCCGCCCAGATCCGCGCGCAGGTGCGCCTTGGCGCGATGACCGGGATCGACCTGGGGCTGGACGCGCTGTCGCTGGCCTCGATCTATTTCCTGGCGGCCATCGGGCTGGCGGTCACCTTCGGCGTCATGCGGGTCATCAACATGGCGCATGGCGAATTCATCATGATGGGCGCCTATACCGCCTACACCGTCCAGACCGTCATCGCGGACCGCACGCTGTCGCTGGTGGTGGCGCTGCCCCTGGCCTTTGCGGTCACCGCGCTGGCGGGGGTGGTTCTGTACCGTCTGGTGATCCGGCACCTGGCCAACCGCCCGCTGGAGACGCTGCTGGCGACCTTCGGCGTCTCCATCGCGCTGCAGCAGTTGGCCAAGAACATCTTCGGCACCCAGGCTCGTCCCCTGACCGCCCCCGCCTGGCTGGAGGGGTCGATCACCGTGAACGACGTCATCGGCATCAGCGCGATCCGGGTTGCGATCTTCGTGCTGGCGCTGCTGTTCCTGGGGCTGTTCCTGTTCATCATGAAGCGCACGCGCTTGGGCCTCGAGGTCCGCGCCGTCACCCAGAACCCCGGCATGGCGGCATCCATGGGCATCAACCCCGACCGAATCGCCATGATGACCTTTGGTCTGGGGTCCGGCATCGCGGGGATCGCAGGCGTGGCGATCGGTCTGTTCGCGCAGGTCACGTCGGAAATCGGCCAGCAATACATCGTCCAAAGCTTCATGACCGTGGTCGTGGGCGGCGTGGGCAACATCTGGGGCACGCTGGCGGGGGCCACCCTGATCG
>NZ_JXYF01000091.1:0-389 GCF_000967735.1 Paracoccus sp. S4493 | reverse complement strand
TTGGCGGCCAGCGCCGCGCGCTGATCGGCACCCGACAAGGGCGGCTGTAGCAGGTCCTGCTGGACCAGTTGCGCCAGGGCCGCCTCGCGCGGCAGGCCCGCGTCGCCGGGGGTCAGCTCGCGCGCAACATTGGCGCCCGGCGGCGTGTCGGGGGCCACCACCGCGCGGGTCACCAGAAGCGGGTTCAGCGCGGCACGGAAATCCAGGCCGACGTCGCCCGCCATCTCCTCGATCGCGGCGACGCGGGCGGCGCTGTCGGGGTCGTGCTGGATGGTCAGCAGGCGTTCCAGCCGCGCCTTGCGCGCCGCCAGCACGGGGTCGGGATCGTCCAAGGCCGCGCGCAGCAGCGGCAGCTGGTCGGGTGCCGCGCCGCGTTCCAGCGACTGCAG
>NZ_JXYF01000090.1:0-23453 GCF_000967735.1 Paracoccus sp. S4493 | reverse complement strand
CCGGTCAGGCCGTCGACGACCAGGGTCTCGCCATCCTCGATGCCGTCTGTGACGATCCACTGGTGCTTGTAGGTGCCGTCATCGGTCAGCTGGCGCTGGCTGACCTTGCCATCCTCGACGACCCAGGCCGTCAGGGTGCCGACCTTGTCGCGCGTGGCCGACGACTGCGACACCAGGATCGCCGAGGTCACGCCCAGATCGACCTGCCCGCGCAGGAACATGCCCGGCAGCAGCAGGTTGTCGGGATTGTCGAACCGGAACCGCGTGTCGATCGACCCGGTCGAGGTCGACACGGTCACGCCGGGCGCGACCAGCTGGCCAACCGCCTGGTATTCGCGGCCGTTCTCCAGCGTCAGGGTCGCGGCCAGTTCGTCGTTCAGGCGCAGGTTGCCGTCGTTGATGTCGTCCAGCACGCTGAGGAAGCGCGACGAGGGTTCGTACATGTCGACCTCGATCGGGTCCAGCTGGGTGACGGTAGCCATGGCGTCGGCCTGTCCGGCGGTCACCAGATCGCCCACGGACGCCGCCGACACGCTGGCGATGCCCGACAGGGGGCTGGTGACCGTGGTCCAGCCCAGTTCGGCCTGGGCCAGCGTCAGGTCGGCCTCGGCCGATTGCAGCGCGGCGGTCGCCTGGTCCAGCGCGGCCTGGGCCTGTTCGACCTGGGCCTGGGTCGTCCCAGACCCCAGCAGCTGTTGGGTACGGTCAAAGGACGACTGCGACTGCGTCACCTGGGCGCGGGCAGAGGCGACCTGCGCCTCGGCACTGGCCAGGTTCGCCTGATAGGTGGTGTCCTCGATGCGGAACATCGGGGTGCCCGCCTCGATCGCGGCGCCGGGATCGTAAAGGATCTCGGTCACGATGCCGCCGACGCGGGGGCGGATGGCGGTCTCCGACACCGCGACCGCGCGACCGGGCAGGGTCACGATTCGCGGAACGTCCTGAACCGCGACCTGCATGACGCCCACCTGCTTGGGCGGCATCCCTTCGGGCGCCTGCGCCCAGGCCGCGGAGGTGGACAGAATCGCGGCGACCATGGCGGCGCCGGTCGCAAGGCTGTGTTTCGGCATCATCTTTGTCCTGGATAAGCGCCCGACGGGGCGTCACTGTTGCGCGCTGATTGCATGTTTTTGCGGACTATGCAATGTTTCCTTCGACTGCACGAGGAGACTGCCCCGAAAATGACCAGCAACCTGCGCGACCGCCGCCGCCAGCAGACCGCCCGAGAGATCCAGCTGGCCGCGCTGCGGCTGAGCATCCGGTCGGGCTATGCGGCGGTCACCACCGATTCCATCGCCGCCGAGGCAGGGATCAGTCCGCGCACCTTCTTCAACTATTACGCCAACAAGCAGGCTGCGGTCCTGGGCATGCCGCCGCAGCTGGAACCCTGCACGGCCGATTGGATCGTGACGTCCAAGGGGGCACTGATCGACGATCTGGCGCTGTTGCTGGGACGGATGCTGGAACTGAAGGACCTGGACCGCCAGGTCGTCCGCATGATCGAACAGGTCTGGGACACCACCCCCGAGCTGATGGCCGTGTTCCGCAATTCGATGGACAACATCGCCCTGACGATCGGCGGGCTGCTGCACGCCCGCCTGGGCCCCGACCGCCAGGCCGAGGCGATGCTGATCGCCGAACTGGCGACCCACGCGCTGTCGCATGCCGTGCGCACCTGGGCGGGGGACGAGACGATGACCGAATCCGACATTCCCGACATGCTGCGCCAGCAGATGCGGCAGGTCGGCGCGCTGCTGACCTAGAAGGTCAGGCGGGTGCGGCGGCTGTCCGCGTCCATCGTCACCTGCAACGTGCCGTCGATCTGCGATGTCGCCCCCTCCAGCAGGATCGAGCCGAAGCCCGCATCGGGTTCGTCCTGCGCCCGCGGCGCGTCATAGCGTTCGGTCCAGTCCAGCACCGCCCCGTCGCCATCGCGCCGCCACGTGATCTGCAGCGCACCATCGACCGGCCCCAGGACGCCGTACTTGAACGCGTTCGTGGCCAGTTCGTGCAGGATCAGCGACATCGGGACCACCAGGCGGGCCGGGATGGTCAGGTCGTCACCGCCGCTGTCGATCCGCGCACCGTCATAGGGCGCCAGCGTAGTCGCGATCAGATCGGCCAGGGGCAGCTGCGACTTGGTGCCCTGCGCCGTGGTCATTCCATGAGAGCTGGCCAGCGCATTGATCCGGGCAGAGACCTCCTCGACCACGGTCTGGGCATCGTCGGTCTCGCGGGCTGCCATCCGCAGCATCGCCGAGATCTGGGTGAACAGGTTCTTGACCCGGTGGTCCATCTCGGAAATCACCGCTTCGCGCAGCGTGGCGGCCGATTGCGCGGCGGTCACGTCCAGCATGACCCCCAGCACGCGGCAATCGCGGTCGTCGGTCCCGAACCGCGCGGCCGCCGTCTCCAACCGCACGGTGGAGCGTGCGTCGGACGAAGGCGACACCACGCGCCGAAAGGCCGTGCCCGCGGCGCAGGCCTGCAGGTCGGCCAGCAGCCCGTCACGGTCGGCGGGCGCGATCAGGGCCGCAAAGGCCGACAGCGGCAGCTGCGCCGTCTGGCCCAGGCCCAGCAGGTCTGAGCTGTCGTCGATGGTCAGCATCCGCGATGCGGCGTCGTAATGCCAGACCGCGATCCGCGCCATGGACCGCACCGCGTTCAGCCGCTCCTCCTGCCGCTCGACCTCGACGCGCAGGTCGCGCAGCGCGGTGACGTCCTCGAAGACCAGCATGGCGCCGTCCAGATGCCCCTCGGGGCCGCGATAGGGCTTGGCGTCGACGCGCCAGACGCGGGTGCCGCCGGCCTCGACCAGCTCGGTTCCCTGCGCCTCGCCCTGGCGGGCCACCTCGGCCGCCATCGACAGCAGGACGTCGCTGGCAAAGACGTTGGACACGTCGGCCAGGGGGCGGCCGTGATCGGACCGGCGCAGCGGAAAGATCTGCAGCGCCGCGGCGGTGAAGTTGCGCACCCGCACGTCGCGGTCGACCACCAGCAACGGGATCTTGGTCGCGGAAAAGAAGTTCTGCAGGTCGCTGTTGGCGGCCGTCAGGTCGTCGATCTTGGACTTCAGCTCGTCGTTGACGGTGCTCAGCTCCTCGTTCGTGGACTGAAGCTCCTCGTTCATCGACATCATCTCTTCGTTCGAGCTCTTCAGCTCCTCGTTCGCGGTCTCAAGCTCCTGGACGGCGCCGTGCAGCTCGATCCGCGTCAGGCGCAGCTGCTCCTCCAGCAGGTCAGACCGGGATTCGGTGACGCTCAGCTCATCCGTCTCGTCCAGCGTGTCGGGCAGGGCCTGTGCGCCCGCGTCGTGAAACACCAGCAGGACGCTGCGATCGGGCAGGGGTTCCGCGAACAGGGTCACCGGCTGCGCCCCCAGGTCGGACCGCGCCAGCAGGTTGCGCAGGATCGCCGCGCGGCCCGTTCCGGCCACCTGGTCCAGCGCGGCGGTCACCGCCTCCTTGAGGCCCGGATGCACGATCTGCGGTGCCAGGATCGGCTTTCTGGCGGTCGGATCGACGGCCAGGAAACGGCCCAGCCTGCCCGCCGTCCACAGGACCTCTCCCGCAGGCGACACCTGCAGCGAGGCGGGCGCGAACCGGTCCAGCACCCTGCGCTGTGCGGCAAGGGCCCCGTCGCGGGCCGCGCCGTCCTCGGCCTTACGGCTGCGGGGGCCGGGGGAGGGGCGGTCGCCCTCGGACCGCAGGAACGGCATGTCCAGCGGCAGGCGCGCGGGCGTCGCGTCACGCTGGAACAGCCGCGCGGGGCGGTCCAGCTCGGTGAAGTGCATGGATTCGCGACGCACCCCTTCGGACGGGCCCAGAAACAGGTAGCCGCCGGGGCGCAGGGCATAGTGGAACAGCGGCAGCACCTGAGACTGCAGACCTTCGTCCAGATAGATCAGCAGGTTGCGGCAGGAGATCAGGTCGACCCGCGCAAAGGGCGGATCGCGCAGCACCGAATGCAGCGAGAATCGTACCCGGTCGCGCAACTGCGGCGTGATCTGCATCAGCGCGTCGCGATGTGTGGTATAGGCCGCGCGCATCTCCTCGGGGATGTCGGCCAAGGCGCTGATCGGATAGGTGCCGGCGCGGGCGATCTCGATCATCTTCTTGTCGATGTCGCTGGCGAACACGGTGAAGCGGGGCCGCAATCCGGCGGCGCGCATTTCCGTATCGATCAGCATCGCGACGGAATAGGCCTCCTCGCCGGATGAGCAGCCGGCGACCCAGACGCGCAACTCCTCTCCGTCGGCGGCCGCGACCATTGGGCGGATCGCCTGTTCGCGCAGCGCCTGGAACATCTCGGGGTCGCGGAAGAACCGCGTCACGTTGATCAGGAACTCGTTCAGCAGCGCCTCGCATTCGTCGGGATGGCGCTGCAGGTGGCGCAGATAGTCGCGCGTGCCGGCAATGTTGAGGACCTGCAGCCGGCGGCGGATGCGCCGCACCAGCGTCGTCATCTTGTAGCCCGAGAAATCGTGCCCGCACCGGTCCAGCAGGTGTTGGCAGATCAGCCGCGCATCGGCCAGCATCGCGTCGTCGGCCTGCTGCGTTTCGCTGGAATCAAAGAACTGCAGGATGGCGGGCACGATCCGTTCCGGCGGCAGAACATAGTCCACCAGCCCGGTCGACTGCGCCGAGAGGGGCATTCCGTCATACCGGGCGGTACGCGGTTCCTGGATGACGCAGATGCCGCCATGTTCCTTGACCGCGCGCAGCCCCAACGTGCCGTCCGCCCCCGTGCCCGACAGGATCACGCAGGCAGCGGCCGGGCCGCGGTCATGCGCAAGGCTTTCGAAAAAGTCGTCGATCGGGCGGCGCAGCCCGCGCGGCTGGTCGAAATCGGTCAGGTGCAGGCGTCCGTCGCTGATCAGCATCCGCGCGCCGGGGGGGATGGTATAGACATGACCCGGCTGCAGCACCGTGCCGTCGGTCGCCTGCTGCACGCTGAGCGCGGTGCGCCGGTCCAGCAGTTCGGCCAGAACGCTGTCATGCGTCGGGTCCAGGTGCTGGATGACGACATAGGCGGCCGGGTCCTCGCGCCGGACGTCGCGCAGCAGGTCGTGCAGCGCCTCGAGCCCCCCGGCCGAGGCGCCGATGCCGACGACGGCGAAGGGCGGACGCGTGGTGGCGCGTGCGGGCGAGGCGTCATTCATCGCGCAACGTGATCCTTGCAAGCGTGCTGATCGAACGGGCGATCAGCCCCGTGGAATCCGACATGATCAGTCCGAACTGTCCCGCGGCCCGGCGCAAGTCCGCCATGTTGCGGCTAAGTGCCACATCATCGCGCGCGATCGTTCCTGCCGCGTCCGATGCGGTCACGTCGAACTGCGACCCGATCACGAAACGCAGCGTGCCGTCGCCGCCGCGCAGCTTGGACATGAACACCAGGTTCATGAACGAACGCCCGTCGCGGGTGCGGTTCAGGACCGGGAACCGCCCGTCGTCCTGTGCATCGTCGGCCAGGAACCGCGACATCGCGCCGATCTGGTCCCGCGGCGTGGCGGAGGATTGGAGAAAGCGGCAGTTGCGGCCCAGGCTGTCATCGGCGTCAAAGCCGGTCAGCCGGCAGAAGGCGTCGTTGACCATGCACAGCGGCATGTCTGGCATCGCCGCCGCCAGGAAAATGGCGATCCGCGACCGCGCGATCTGGGCGCGCAGGGCTTCGGGCAGCGTGGGGTCGGGCATCGTCATCCTGTTGCGGCGGGCCATGTCCCCGACGTTCAACCGTACAATATTAATCCCCGCCGCCTGGAACAAGTCACGTTTTTGCCGCCTGTCCGGTGCTGGCGCGGACCACCAGATCGACGCCCAGAGTGATGCTGTCGGTGACCTGCTGGCCCTGCATGCGGGCCAGCAGGACTTCGGCGGCGCGCCGGCCAAGGCGGGCGCGGTGCTGGCGGATCGTGGTCAGGCCGGGGCTGCTGTAGGCCGCCATCTCGATGTTGTCGAACCCCATGACCGAGATGTCCTGCGGCACCCGCAGCCCGGCCACGATCAGCCCGTGCATCAGGCCGATCGCCATCTCGTCGTTGTCGCAGAAGACCGCGGTGGGACGGTCGGGCATGGCCAGCACCTGCGCGGCCATCTGCTGGCCGAACCGGGCGGTGAAATCGCCGGTGATGCTGTCCCCGGGGCCGGGATCGGGCAGCCCCGCCTGCGCCAGACCCTGCAGGAAGCCCTGGCGGCGCGACAGGGTCAGCGAACTGCCCTGCGGCCCGGTCAGGTGCAGGATGCGGCGGTGCCCCAGGTCGGTCAGGTGCCGGGCGGCCAGGCGGCCCCCTTCGACATTGTCGGCCAGCACACGGGGGGCGGACAGGCCGTCGATCCATTCGCAGGCCTGCACCAGGGGCGGACAGCCGGGACGGGCGAAGAGGCCCGCCTCCATCTGCCCGTCCAGCACGATCACCCCGTCCGAGCGCGACCGCGTCAGATAGGGGCCCAGCACCTTCATCGCCGGCTGGTCAGGCACCGCGGTCGTGTCCATCACCAAAAGGCTGAGGTTGTGGCGGCGCAGCACCTCGGAGATGCCCGACAGGATCTGCGAGAAGAACGGATTGGCCAGGTTCGGCACCAGCGCCAGCACGCCGCCCACCTGCTGCTGACGCAGGTTCCGGGCGGTGAAGTTCAGCGTGTAGCCGGTCTGCGCGATCGCCGCCTCGACCGCCTTGCGCGTGGTTTCCGACACGATCGACGGGTTCGAGATGGCCCGGCTGACCGTCGCCACGGACACCCCCGCCAGCTTGGCGACATCATGGATTCGGGGCGGACGGGATTGATCTGACACAAGAAACCTTTGTTCGGGACAGCTTCAGGCTTAGCGGAAAAATTGATGTTGTAAACCTTTTCATCCTGTGAGAACGTCGGATGAAACCGATTACATGATGCGGAATCGGGCAAGGGGAACTTCGGAGGGGAAGTTCCGGGAGGATGTATGAAGACGATCAAGGGCCCCGGCCTTTTCCTGGCCCAATTTGTGGGCCCGCAGGCACCGTTCGACAGCTTTGGCGCCATCACGGCATGGGCTGCCGATTGCGGCTATCTGGGCGTACAGGTGCCGTCGGGGGCGGAGGCACTGATCGACCTGGATCTGGCCGCGACCTCGACCACGTATTGCGACGATCTGAAGGGGCAAGCCAACGGTTTGGCCATCACCGAACTGTCGGCCCATATCCAGGGTCAGCTGGTCGCCGTCCATCCGGCCTTTGACGAGGCGTTCGACGGGTTCGCCCCGGCCACGCTGCGGGGCAATCCGACGGCCCGTCAGGCATGGGCGGTGGACCAGATGCGCAAGACCATCGATGCGTCGGCCAACCTTGGCCTTGACCGGATGGCGGCGTTCTCGGGCGCGCTGGCCTGGCCATACTTCTATCCCTGGCCGCAGCGCCCCGCGGGCTTGGTCGAGGCGGCATTCGACGAACTGGCCGCCCGCTGGCGTCCGATCCTAGACCATGCCGACAGCCGCGGTGTCGACATCTGCTTCGAGATCCATCCCGGAGAGGACCTGCACGACGGCATCACCTTCGAGATGTTCCTGGACCGTCTGGACCAGCATCCGCGGGCCAAGATGCTGTATGATCCGTCGCACTATCTGCTGCAGCAGCTTGATTATCTTGAGAACCTGGACATCTATGCCGACCGGATCGGCATGGTCCATGTCAAGGACGCCGAATTCAACCCGACTGGTCGGCAGGGCGTCTATGGCGGATTTCAGCCTTGGGCGCAGCGCGCCGGCCGCTTCCGCAGCCTGGGCGACGGTCAGGTCGATTTCGACGCGATCTTTTCCAAGCTGGCGGTGATGGGGTTCGACGGCTGGGCGGTGGTCGAATGGGAATGCGCGATCAAGCACCCCGAGGACGGCGCCCGCGAAGGGGCGGCCTTCGTGCGCGACCACATCATCCGCGTGACCGACCGCGCTTTTGACGATTTCGCCGATGGGGGTGCCGACATGGAAGCCAACCGCCGCATGCTGGGGCTGTCCCGATGAACCGCCCGATCCGTCTGGGCATGGTCGGGGGCGGCGAGGGGGCGATGATCGGCAACGTCCATCGCATTGCCGCGCGGCTGGACGGCCGGTTCGACCTGATCGCCGGCGCCCTGTCCTCGGACGAGACGCGCGCGGCCGAGAGTGCGCGTGCCTTGGGCATCACCCGCAGTTATGGCGATTTCCGCCAGATGGCACGTGACGAGGCTGCCCGTCCCGACGGGATCGAGGCCGTGTCGGTCTGCACCCCGAACCACCTGCATGAACCCGTGTCACGCGCCTTTCTGGAACAGGGCATCCATGTCATCTGCGACAAGCCGATGACCGCGACGCTGGACCAGGCGCAGGCTCTGGCCGACCTGGCCGGGCGGTCGGATGCGCTGTTCATCCTGACGCACAACTATTCCGCCTATCCGCAGATCCGGCAGGCCCGGGCAATGATCGCGCGCGGCGATCTGGGCACGCTGCGGCTGGTCCAGGTCGAATACGCCCAGGATTGGCTGACCCAGGACACGGACAGCAAGCAGGCCGCATGGCGCGGCGACCCGGAGCGCGCGGGCGCCGGGGGCGCGATTGGCGACATTGGCACGCACGCGTTCCAGTTGGCGCGGTTCGTTACTGGCGAATTGCCCGACCGGCTGGCCGCAGACCTGACCAGCTTCGTCCCCGGCCGCAGGCTGGACGACAACGCGCATATCCTGCTGCGCTATGCGTCGGGGGCCAAGGGGATGCTGTGGGCCTCGCAGGTGGCGCCGGGAACGGAGAACGGCCTGCGGCTGCGGGTCTATGGCGACAAGGGCGGCCTGGAATGGCAGCATGACACGCCCGAGACGCTGAGATACGCCCCCTTCGGCAAGCCGGCGCAGATCCTGCGCCGCGCCGGGCCGGGCAGCACCCAGGACGGCAGCCGCGTGCCCCCCGGCCATCCGGAAGGATACCTTGAGGGGTTCGCGAACCTTTACGCCGAAGCCGCGCAGGCGATCCGCAGCGGCACCATGCCCGACACCCTTCCCGGCATCCGCGACGGGCTGGAGGGGTTGCAGTTCATTGACGCCTGCATCCGGTCGAACGCGGCGGATGCGGCCTGGGTCCAGGTGACGCCATGACCGATCCCATCTTGGCGCTGAACGGCGTCACCAAGTCCTTTGGTCCCATCGAGATCCTGCACGGCGTCGATTTCGCCCTGCATCCCGGAGAGGTCCACGCCCTGATCGGCGAGAACGGCGCAGGCAAGTCCACGACGATGAAGATCCTGGCCGGATACCTGGACCCCACGGGCGGGCAGGTGACGTGGCAGGGCAAGCCCATCACCTTTGCCGGGTCGGACGAGGCCGAGGATCTGGGCATCATCATGATCCATCAGGAGTTCAACCTGGCCGAACACCTGTCGGTCGATCAGAACGTCTTCCTGGGCCGCGAACTGCAGCGCGGGCTGCTGCTGGATCACAAGGCGATGCGGGCGCAGACGGCCGATCTGCTGGGTCAGCTGCAGTGCCGGGTCGATCCGGGCACGCCGGTCAACCGCATCTCGGTCCCCGACAAGCAGATGGTCGAGATCGCCAAGGCCCTGTCGCGCAAGGCGCGCGTCTTGATCATGGACGAACCGACCGCCGTGCTGACCGAACGCGAGACCGAGGTGCTGTTCGCCCAGATCGACCGCCTGCGGGCGGAAGGGGTGGCGATCCTGTACACCTCGCACAAGCTGGGCGAGGTCAAGCGCATCGCCGACCGCGTGACGGTGCTGCGCGACGGCACGATGGTGCGGTCGGACCTGACCGCCGACGTCACCGAAGACGACATGGCCACCGCCATGGTCGGGCGCGAGCTGTCAGACCTGTTCCCGCCCAAGGCCGCCCACGGGGCCGAGCCGATCTTGGAGGCGCAGGGCGTCAGCGTGCCCGGTGTGGTCCATGACGCGTCCCTGGTGCTGCACCGGGGCGAGGTGCTGGGCATCGGCGGCCTGGTCGGATCGGGGCGCACCGAACTGGCCGAGGCCATCGCGGGCCTGCGCCCGCGCAGCGGCACCGTGCGCCTGAAGGGGCAGGACCTGCCCGCCAACCACGTTGCGCAGGCGATGCGGGCCGGCCTGGTCTATCTGACCGAGGACCGCAAGGGCGCGGGTCTGTTGCTGGACAAGACGCTTCGCGAGAACCTGACCCTGGGCCAGCTGGACCGGTTCGGCAGCCCCCTGATCGACCGCAAGCGCGAGGAGGCCGCGCTGGACACGGCCATCGGCGACTTCGCGATCCGCGCGCCCGAACGCGGCATGGCGGTGGGCGATCTGTCAGGCGGCAACCAGCAGAAGCTGCTGTTGGCCAAGACCCTGCTGTCGGACCCCCAGGTGGTCATCATCGACGAACCCACCCGCGGCATCGACATCGGCACCAAGCAGCAGATCTATACCCTGATCGCACGGTTGGCCGCCGAAGGCCGCAGCATCATCGTCATCTCCTCGGAAATGCCCGAACTGATCGGTCTGGCCAGCCGCGTGGTCGTCATGCATGCTGGTCGCATCGTGGGCGAACTGGCCGACGCGGCCGTGACCGAGGGCAATATCGTGCGTCTGGCCATGGGGATGGACCATTCCCAGGGCGGACATGAAAAGGACAGCGCCGCATGAGCATGGCAACCACCGCCCCGACCCGGCGTCCCAGGGTCAATCTGGCCGTCGTCGCGCCCATCGTGGCGCTGATCGTGCTGGTCCTGATCGGCATGGCGCTGAACCCGAACTTCCTCAGCTTTGCCAACATCACGAACGTGCTGGCGCGGTCGGCCTTCATCGGCATCATCGCCATCGGCATGACCTTCGTCATCACCGCGGGCGGGCTGGACCTGTCCGTCGGGTCGATGGCGGCGTTCGTCGCAGGGTTGATGATCCTGGTGATGAACATGCTGACCGAAAGCATGGGCGGCGGGCTGCCCGTCATCCTGATCGGCATCGCGCTGGCGCTGTTCACGGGACTGGCCGCGGGCTTCATCAACGGCATCCTGATCACCCGCGCCGGCATCGAGGCGTTCATCCTGACCTTGGGCACGATGGGCATCTATCGCAGCCTGGTGACCTGGCTGGCCGACGGCGGCACGCTGTCCCTGGGCTATGAGATGCGCGAGCTGTACCGGCCCGTCTATTACGACGGCATCCTGGGGATCAGCTGGCCCATCATCGTCTTTGCCGTGCTGGCGATCCTGGGAGAGATCACCATGCGCCACACCGCCTTCGGTCGCCACTGCGCCGCCATCGGTTCGAACGAGAAGGTCGCGCGCTATTCCTCGGTCGCGGTGCTGCGGGTGCGGTTGATGACCTATGTCCTGCTGGGCACGCTGGTCGGCATCGCGGTCGTGATGTACGTGCCGCGCCTTGGATCGGCATCCGCCACCACAGGCCTGCTGTGGGAGCTGGAGGCGATCGCCGCGGTGATCATCGGCGGCACCCTGCTGAAGGGCGGCTTCGGCCGGGTCTGGGGCACGGTCGTGGGGGTCCTGATCCTGTCGCTGATCGGCAACCTGCTGAACCTGACCGACTTCGTCAGCCCCTATCTGAACGGTGCCATCCAGGGCGTCGTCATCATCCTTGCCGTCGTGCTGCAGCGCAACACCGGCGCCGCACGCTGATTTTCACCTGTGGGAGGAGTAACCACCATGAGAAAGACCCTGATTGCCACGACCGCCCTGATGGGCCTGACCGCTGTCCCGGCGCTGTCGGAAACCATCGGCATCTCGATCCCGGCGGCGACGCATGGCTGGGCGGGGGCGCTGAACTTTCACGCCGAACGCACCGTCGCGCGGCTGTCCGAGGCGAACCCCGATCTGGAATTCGTGCTGACCACGACCTCCGATCCCGGGCAGCAGGTGTCGGACCTTGAGGACATGCTTGCCACCCGCGGCATCGACGCGCTGGTCGTCCTGCCCTTCGAATCCGAGCCCCTGACCGGCCCGATCCAGCGCATCGCCGACAGCGGCGTCTGGGTCACCGTCGTCGACCGCGGCCTGGCCCAGGAGGGCATCGAGAACCTGTATGTCGCGGGTGACAACGACAGCTTCGGCCGCACCGCAGGAACCTATTTCGCCGATACCCTGGACGAGGGCGCCAAGGTCGTTGTGATGCGCGGCATCGCCTCCACCGTCGACAACGAGCGCGTGGCGGGTTTCGAGGCTGCGCTGGAAGGGTCGGGCATCGAGGTGCTGGCCATGGATCACGGCAATTGGAACCGCGACACGGCCTTCAACCTGATGCAGGACTGGCTGTCGCGCTTCCCCGAGATCGATGCGGTCTGGGCGGCGGATGACGACATGGCCGTGGGCGCGCTGGCGGCCATCGACCAGGCCGGCCGCACCGAGGAGATGTTCGTCGTCGGCGGCGCCGGGATGAAGGAGATGGTCCAGCGCATCCAGGACGGCGATCCGACGGTGCCGGTGAACGTGACCTATCCGCCGGCGATGATCTCGACCGCGATCGAGATGACCGCTTTGGGCCTGACCTCCGGCGCGCCCATGTCGGGCGAATTCATCATCGCCTCCGAGCTGATAACCCCGGAGAACGCCGAGAGCTTCTATTTCGAAGACAGCCCGTACTGACGACGACGCGGCGCGGGATGTGACCCGCGCCGCATTCCGACCCCGGAGGAGGGGGTCGTTCCGCCCCGAAATGTAAACGGTTTCATATTTCGCCCGAGGGCGTGACCGGGGCCTGCATCAAAGGGAGGATAACCATGACCGATCTGTCGGACCGCGCGACTATGACCCGGCGCGGACTGTTTCACGGCGCCAGCGGCCTTGCGGCGCTTGGGGCGGGGCTGGGGGCGGTGCCCCTGATGGCCCAGGATGCGCAGCCTGCGGGGCTGCAGGGCAACATCAACCATTCCGTGGCGCGCTGGACCTTTGGCGACCTGCCGCTAGCCGACCTGTGCCAGCTGTCCCGCCAGACCGGCTTGGGCGCGATCGACCTGTGCGGTCCGGACGACTGGCCGGTGCTGGCCGAACACGGGCTGGCCAGTTCGATGTGCAACGGCGCCGAGATCAGCTTGGAGGATGGCTGGGCGGACCCTGCCAACCACGACGAACTGACCGAACGCTATCTGCGTCACATCCCGCTGGTCGCGGAAGCGGGGCATGTGAACCTGATCTGCTTCAGCGGCAACCGCAGGGGCATGTCCGACGAAGACGGCCTGCGCCATTGCGCCGAGGGCCTGTCGCGCATCCTGCCTGCCGCCCGCGACGCCGGGGTCGTGCTGCAGATGGAGCTGCTGAACAGCCGCGTCAATCATCCCGATTACATGTGCGACCGCAGCGCATGGGGCGTGGCGCTGTGCGAACGGCTGCAAAGCCCGCAGTTCAAGCTGCTCTATGACATCTACCACATGCAGATCATGGAGGGCGACGTGATCCGCACCATCATGCGCGACCATCGCTGGTTCGGGCATTACCACACCGCCGGCAATCCCGGCCGCAACGACCCCGATGACAGTCAGGAACTGAACTATCCCGCGATCTGCAGGGCGATCCGGGACACGGGCTATCAGGGTTGGGTGGCGCAGGAGTTCATCCCGCGCGACCCCGCCCCGCAGGCCGCCGCCGCATCGCTGCGTGATGCGGTGCTGACCTGCGACGTCTGAACGCCTCAAGCAATTTCTAGAAAGGAACGCCAGATGGCAGACAACATGCATTACGACGCGATCGTCGTCGGATCGGGCATCAGCGGCGGGTGGGCCGCAAAGGAGCTGACGGAGAAGGGCCTGAAGGTCCTGATGCTGGAGCGTGGCCGCAACATCGAGCATCTGACCGACTATGTGAACGCCGACAAGGAGGCCTGGGACTATCCCCACCGCGGCACCGCGACCATGGAGATGAAGGACAACTATCCCGTCCTGTCGCGCGACTATCCCCTGAACGAGCAGACCTTCGGCATGTGGGCCAACGAGCAGGAGAATCCCTATGTCGAGGCCAAGCGCTTTGACTGGTTCCGGGGCTATCACGTCGGCGGGCGTAGCCTGATGTGGGGTCGCCAGTCCTATCGCTTCTCGGACACCGACTTCACCGCCAACGAACGCGAGGGGATCGCGACCGACTGGCCGATCCGCTATGCCGACATCGCGCCCTGGTACGACCATGCCGAACGCTTTGCCGGCATCTCGGGGACGAACGAGGGGCTGGACATCCTGCCCGACGGGCAGTTCCTGCCGCCCATCCCGCTGAACATCGTCGAAAAGGACGTGGCCGCACGCCTGCGCAACGCCTTTGGCGGCAAGCGGTACCTGATCAACAGCCGCGTGGCCAACATCACCGAGGCACTGCCCGACCAGAACCGCGTCGCCTGTCAGTATCGCAACAAGTGCTGGCTGGGCTGCCCCTATGGCGCCTATTTCAGCACCCAGTCCGCGACGCTGCCCGCCGCGATGGCCACGGGCAACCTGACGCTGCGGCCGTTCTCGATCGTCAAGGAGGTCCTGTACGACAAGGACCGCAAGCGCGCGACCGGGGTCGAGATCATCGATGCCGAGACGAACATGACCTATGAATACACCGCCGACGTGGTGTTCCTGAACGCCTCCAGCTTCAATTCGACCTGGGTGCTGATGAACTCGGCCACCGATGTCTGGGAAGGCGGCCTGGGGTCGTCGTCGGGCGAACTGGGCCACAACGTCATGGACCACCATTTCCGCGTCGGCGCCGAGGGCCGGGTCGAGGGGTTCGATGACAAGTACTACTTCGGGCGCCGTCCGGCGGGCTTCTACATCCCGCGTTTCCGCAACATCGACGGCGAGGAGCGGCCCTATACCCGCGGCTTCGGCTATCAGGGATCGGCCAGCCGCCAGGGATGGCAGCGCGACATCGCCGAACTGAACATCGGTGCGGACCTGAAGCAGGCGCTGTCGACGCCGGGCAACTGGACCATCGGCATGACCGGCTTTGGCGAGATGCTGCCCTATCACGACAACGCCATCTCGCTTGACCGGGGCACGACGGACAAGTGGGGCCTGCCGGTCCTGTCCGTTAGCGTCGACCTGCGCGAGAACGAGATGCGCATGCGCGAGGACATGAAGCAGGACGCCGTCGACATCTTGGAGGCCGCCGGCGTCAAGGACGTCAAGCCTGTCGACCGCGACTATGCCCCCGGCATGGGCATCCACGAGATGGGCACGGCACGCATGGGCCGCGATCCGAAGACCTCGGTCCTGAACGGCAACAACCAGGTCTGGGATGCGCCGAACGTCTATGTGACGGACGGGGCCTGCATGACCTCGGCCAGCTGCGTGAACCCGTCGCTGACCTACATGGCGCTGACCGCGCGTGCGGCGGATCACGCCGTCAAAGCCCTCAAGAACGGAGATCTGTGATGAACCGTCGCGACCTTCTGACGATGATCGCCGCCGTCACCGGGACGGCCATGCTGGGTGCGGGCCGGGTGATGGCCTATGTCCCGACCAAGACCGGAGAGAACCTCTTCACCCCCGAGGATGCGGCCTTCCTGGACGAGGTGGCCGAGACGATCATTCCCGCCACCGACACGCCGGGCGCCAAGGATGCGGGCGTGGGCGCCTTCATGACCCAGTTCGTCAGCGACTGCTATGACGCCGAGGAGCAGGCGGCGTTCCGCGACAGCATCGACACGCTGAAATCCGAGGCCCAGGCACAGTTCGGCAAGCCGTTCGAGGACCTGACCGCCGAGGAGCGCCAGCAGATGCTGCAGGAGGCCATGGTCGCCGCCAGCGCCCAGGCCGCCGTCGTGGCCCAGGCCAAGGAGGAGATGCGCATCCAGGCCCGCGATCAGCAGCAGTCGGCCGACACCGCGGCCACCGCGCAGGCCCAGACCGAGGCGGACCTGCCGGCGCTGCACTGGTTCACGCCGATCCAGCAGCTGACGCTGTTCGGGTTCTTCACCTCCGAAGTCGGTGCGACGCAGGTGCTGCGCTATGAGCCGGTGCCGGGCGAGTACATCGGCGATCTGGAATACGACGGCGGCCCGGCCTGGGCCACGTGATCCCGCCAACGGCCCCGGCATGTCCGGGGCCGCATTCTTTCGCAAAGGATATTGCCATGAAACTGATGACATCGATGGCCGCGCTGCTGGCGTTGGCCGCCCCCGCCCTGGCCCAGGACGCCCCCGAGCCGACCCGCGAGGAACGCCAGGCCCAGTCCCGCGTGACCGAGATCGCGGGCCCCGAGCCGCTGCTGGTCCAGACCCCCGAGGGCGAGCCGCCGTCGGACGCGGTCGTGCTGTTCGACGGGACGAACCTGGACAGGTGGGAATCCGTGAACGGCGGCGCCGCCGAGTGGGTCGTCGAGGACGGCGCGATGCGCGTCGCGCGCGGATCGGGCGACATCCGCACCACGGAAAGCTTCTGCGACGTGCAGCTGCATGTCGAATGGCGCTCTCCGCCGAACAACGAGGGGCATGACAGCCAGGACCGCGGCAACAGCGGCATCTTCCTGCAGAGCCGCTATGAGGTGCAGGTTCTGGACAGCTTCGAGAACCCGACCTATGCGAACGGGCAGGCGGGGTCGATCTACAAGCAGCACCTGCCGCTGGTGAACGCCTCGCGCGCACCGGAAGAATGGCAGACCTACGACATCATCTTCCAGGCGCCGATCTTTTCGGACGAAGGCGCGCTGCGCCGTCCGGCCCATATCACCGTCCTGCATAACGGCGTTGTGGTGCAGAACCACGCCCAGATCCAGGGTGTGACCGAATGGATCGGCTATCCGGCCTACGAGGCGCATGACTGCGCGCCGATCCAGCTGCAGGACCATGACGCGGATGTCAGCTTCCGCAACATCTGGGTCCGCCCGATGTGATCCGGCCGGGTCCGCCCCCGCGGTGGGCCCCGGCATCGTCACCCGGCATCGCGATACGGAAAAAGGGGCCGCGACGATGTCGCGGCCCCAGTCAACCTGTCCGGCAGGGAGGGTTCAGCGCGTGGCGCTGTCCGGCAGGTTTTCCGTCAGGAAGGTGGCGCCGGTCATCACGACCTCGGCGGCATCCAGGGGCTGGTCATGCTCGATGATGTACCACTGCGCGCCGGCCTCCTCGGCGGCGGGCAGGATCGCGGCCCAGTCCAGCGTGCCTTCGCCAAGCGCCTTGAAGCCCCGCTCGTCCTCGGCCTCGCCCTCGGGGGCGTTGTCCTTGGCGTGGATCGCAAAGACGCGGTCGTCGAAACGGCCCAGATACTCGACCGGGTCCAACCCGCCGCGCGCGACCCATGCCAGGTCCAGCTCGGCCATGACGTCCTCGCCCGCGGCCTCCATCATGATCTCCAGCGCGGTGCGGCCGTCGAACTCGACCATCTCGAAATCGTGGTTGTGATAGGCCAGCGTCATGTCCGCCGCCTCCAGCGTCTCGCTGAGCGCGGCCAGCTCCTCGCCCAGGGCGGTCCAGCCGGCGGCATCCGCAGGGCGGTCCTCCTCGGCCAGATAGGGGACGGTGATGACGTCGTTGCCGATCGCCTTGTTGAAATCGATCACCGCCTGCGCGTCGGCGCGCAGATCGGCCAGCTGGGCATGGGTCGAGATCGCCTCGATCCCGTATTCCTGCAGTTTGGCCGACAGGTCCTCGGCGGTGCTGTCCTGCATACCGACGGTCTCCACCGCGGTCACGCCCGCCGCCTGGACGGCGGCCAGCTGGTCATCCAGCGTGCCGTGGTCGCGCAGCGTATACATCTGGACCGCGATGGGCAGGTCGGACGTGGCCGCATCCTGGGCCATCGCCATCGGTGCCACCAACGTGGCCAGTCCACCGATCAGGGCGGTTCTTGCAAATGTCATGATCTTCTCCTCTGGTCCCCGCTCCTCCGGGGGTTGTCCATAGATGTAATGGATTTCATTACTTCTGAAAAGGATTACATTCACACAGGCCCGGCTTTTTGCTGCCCGGATCGGCACCCTGCCGCCGCAATGCTTGCGCTGAGCGCCGTTTCGCCCTAGGCCCCCGCTGCGCCAACCAGAGGACATCATGGCCCAAAACGACCTGGAAGCCCGACATCTCGATACGCTGGACCGCGACCTGGGGCGGTTCTCGGCGCTGGAAAACGCTACCGCCTATGTCGCGCGCCCGCTGGTCGCGCCGGGCGTCGCGCTGGCCTTCGTGCTGCTGGCCGGGCTGGGGGCGATGGTCGCCTTCGGACAGACCGACAACACGCTGATCGTCGTGGTCGCGGCGATCTTCGGCGCCTACATGGCGCTGAACATCGGCGCCAACGATGTGGCCAACAACATGGGCCCGGCGGTCGGCGCGAATGCGCTGACCATGGGGGGCGCCATCGCCATCGCCGCCGTGTTCGAGACCGCGGGCGCGCTTATCGCGGGCGGCGACGTGGTCAGCACCATCTCTCGCGGGATCATCGATCCGCAGACGATCGGGACCGAAGGCATCTTCGTCTGGGCGATGATGGCGGCGCTGCTGTCATCTGCGCTGTGGGTGAACCTGGCGACCTGGATCGGCGCACCGGTCTCCACCACCCACTCCATCGTCGGCGGCGTGATGGGCGCTGGCATCGCCGCGGCCGGGTTCGGCGCGGTCAACTGGCCCACGATGGCGACCATCGCGGCCAGCTGGGTGATCTCTCCGGTGCTGGGCGGGCTGATCGCCGCGGCCTTCCTGTGGTTCATCAAGGCGCGCATCATATATCGCGACGATAAGATCGCGGCCGCGCGCGTCTGGGTGCCGGTCCTGATCGGCATCATGGCGGGCGCGTTCGCGGCCTACCTGGCGTTGAAGGGTCTCAGCCGGATCGTCGACGTGACCTTCTCAGGGGCGCTGATGATCGGCGCGGTGCTGGGCCTGGTCTGCTGGGTCGTCATGATCCCGGTGATCCGCCGCCAGTCGCGCGGGCTGGAGAACCGCAACAAGTCGCTCAAGGTGCTGTTCGGCATCCCGCTGGTCGTGTCGGCCGCGCTGCTGTCCTTTGCGCATGGTGCCAATGACGTGGCCAATGCCGTCGGGCCGCTGGCCGCCATCGTGCAGGCCCTGGGATCGGGCGGCACGGCCGAGGCCGTGGCCATCCCGCTTTGGGTGATGCTGATCGGGGCGTTCGGCCTGTCCTTCGGTCTGTTCCTGTTCGGACCCAAGCTGATCCGCATGGTCGGCAGCCAGATCACCAAGCTGAACCCGATGCGGGCCTATTGCGTGTCGCTGTCGGCGGCGCTGACGGTGATTTTGGCCAGCTGGCTGGGCCTGCCGGTCAGTTCGACCCACATCGCGGTCGGTGCGATCTTCGGGGTGGGCTTTTTTCGCGAATGGGACGCGGCCCGCCGCGCCCGCGCCGTGCAGGGGCAGGCCCCCGAACGCCCCCGCACCGCCCCCGAGGAGCGTCGCCGCCGCAAGCTGGTGCGCCGGTCGCATGTGCTGACCATCGGTGCGGCCTGGGTCGTCACGGTTCCGGCGGCGGCGGCCCTGTCGGGGGCGCTGTTCTGGGCGCTGCGGGCGATCGGCGGCTAGGCGCCGCAGGCCGCCAGCCAGCGGCGGATCGCGTCCAGGGCAGGGGCCTCGTCCAGCCAGGGGATATGGGCGCGGCCGGGCACCTCGGCCAGGATCAGGTCCGGGCGCATGTCCTTCATGCGCGCGGCCACCGCAGGCGACAGAAGGTCCGAATTCGCCCCCCGGATCAGTGCGACCGGCAAGCCGGCCGTCGCCTGCCACAACGGCCAGAGATCGACCGGATCGCCCTGGAACGCGGCCAGGAACGCCTCTCGCAGGGCGGGGTCATAGGTGATGCGCAACCCCTCCGGCGTTTCGCGGTAATGGCGGCGCACGTCCTCCAGCCAGCGTCCCGGCGGCACGTCGGCAAAGCCCGGCATCAGCCCGGGCAGGCGCGCCGCCAGTTCGGAATGGCTGGCAGCCGCCGGATTGCGTCCGACATAGTCGAAGATCCGCTCCAGCCCGGCACGCGCGATCTCGGGGCCGACATCGTTCAGGCACAGGCCTGACAGGCGGTCATGCGCGGTCGCGGCCAGCATCATGCCGACCAGGCCGCCGCGCGACGTGCCCAGCACTGCGGCACGGTCGATCCCCAAATGATCCAGCAGGCCGATCACATCGCGCGCTTCGCGCGGGACGGTATAGGTTTCGGCTCCGGTCCATTCGGACGCGCCGCGGCCGCGGTAATCCATGCGGATCAGGCGTACCCCGGTCAGGTGCGGCGCAACATAGTCGAAATCGGACATGCTGCGGGTCAGGCCCGCCAGGCACAGGACGGGCAGGCCGGTCCCCTGGTCGGAAAAGGCGATGCGCGCCCCGTCACCCGCCGTGAAAACCGCCATGCCGCCGCCCCCCTGTCGTGATCGCCGCTACAGGTTCTCGCTCTGCGGCATGCCCAGCACATGATAGCCGCCATCGACCATCACGATCTCTCCGGTGGTGCAGGCGCCCCAGTCGGACAGCAGCCAGACGGCGGTGCCGCCGATGGATTCCAACGTGGCATTGGCGCGCAGGGGCGCATTGGCCTCCGTGTGGCGGAAGGTCTTGCGCGCCCCGCCGATGGCCGCGCCTGCCAGCGTCTTCATCGGGCCGGGGCTGATCGCGTTCACGCGGATGCCGTCCGGGCCAAGGTCGTTGGCCAGATACCGCACGCTGCTTTCCAGCGCAGCCTTGGCGACGCCCATGACGTTGTAGAACGGCGTCACGCGGTTCGACCCGCCATAGGTCAGGGTGATGATCGACCCGCCGCCCGATCCGTCCTTGGCCGCCATCAGCGGATGGGCGCGGCGCGCGACCTCGATCAGCGAATAGCAGCTGATCTCCAGGCTGTGCTTGAAGTTGGCGCGACTGGTGTTCATGAACCGGCCGGTCAGCTCGTCCTTGTTGGAGAAGGCGACGGCGTGGATCACGAAGTCGATCGACCCCCACCGGTCGGCCAGCGTGGCGAAGGCCGCGTCCAGCGACGCGTCGTTCGTCACGTCCACATCGACCAGCAGGTCCGACCCAACAGAGGCCGCCAGCGGTTCGACCCGCTTGCCGAACGCCTCGCCCTGATAGCTGAACGCCAGCTCTGCCCCCTGGTCGGCCAGCGCGCGCGCGATGCCCCAAGCAATGGACCGCTCGTTGGCGACCCCCATCACAAGCCCGCGCTTGCCCTTCAGAAGATCGCCCATGCGTTGGTCCTTTGCCTCAGTCCTGATAGCGCGACATCAGCAGGGTGGCATTCGTGCCGCCAAAGCCGAAGCTGTTCGACAGGACCGAATCCAACCCGGCGTTGTCCACGCGGCTGGTCGCAATCTCGCCCGATTGAATCTCGGGGTCCAGCGTCGTGACGTTCGCCGAGGCCGCGATGAAGTCATTCTGCAACATCAGCAGGCTGTAGATCGCCTCGTGAACGCCGGTCGCACCCAGGGAATGCCCGGTCAGCGACTTGGTCGAGCTGACCGGCGGGGTCGACCCCTCGCCGAAGATGCGGCGGATGGCCTTGATTTCGCCCAGATCGCCCACGGGCGTCGAGGTGCCGTGCGCGTTGATGTAGCTGACCTTGCGGTCCTCGGGCAGGGTGGACATGGCCACGCGCATCGCACGCTCGCCGCCCTCGCCGGAAGGGGCGACCATGTCGTAGCCGTCGCTGGTCGCGCCGTAACCCGTGACCTCGGCATAGATCTTGGCGCCGCGCGCCAGGGCGTGGGACAGTTCCTCCAGCACGACGACGCCGCCGCCGCCCGCGATGACAAACCCGTCACGGGTCGCGTCATAGGGGCGCGACGCGGTCTCGGGCGTGTCGTTGTATTTCGACGACATCGCGCCCATCGCGTCGAACAGGCACGACAGCGTCCAGTCCAGCTCCTCGCCGCCGCCGGCGAAGACGATGTCCTGCTTGCCCATCTGGATCTGCTCGACCCCGTTGCCGATGCAATGCGCCGACGTCGCGCAGGCCGAGGTGATGGAGTAGTTCACGCCCTTGATCTTGAAGGGCGTGGCAAGGCAGGCCGAATTGGTGGAGGACATGCAGCGCGTGACCATGAAGGGGCCCATGCGCTTGGGGCTGCCCTTCTCGATCACCGTCTGATGCGCCAGAAAGAAGTTCGACGTGGACGGCCCGCCCGATCCCATGATCAAGCCGGTGCGCTCGTTCGAGACGTTGCCTTCCTCCAGGCCGCTGTCCTTGATGGCCTGTTCCATGGCCAGGAAGTTGTAGGCGGCACCCGGACCCATGAAGCGCAGGTTGCGCTTGTCGATATGGTCCTCCAGCACGATCTGCGGCATGCCGTGGACCTGGCTGCGAAAGCCGTGCTCGGCATATTCGGGGGCGAAGACGATGCCCGACTTGCCCGCGCGCAGGCTGTCAGTGACCTCGTCGGCATTGTTGCCGATGGGGGATACGATACCAAGCCCGGTGATGACGACACGACGCATGGGGGCCTCCTTGAATGGGTGGGGTCAGCTGGCCGACAGGGCCACTTTCATGTCCTTGACCTGATAGATCAGCTCTCCGTCCGCCTCGACCCGGCCATCGGCCACGCCCATGGTCAGGCGACGGGTCTGGACGGCCTTGGTGAAATCGACGGTATAGCGCAGCATCTTGCGGTCGGGCCGCACCATGCCGGTCAGCTTGACCTCTCCGACGCCCAGGGCGTAACCGCGCCCCTGCCAGCCGCGCCAGCCCAGGTTGAAGCCGGTCAGCTGCCACAGCCCGTCCAGGCCCAGGCAGCCGGGCATGATCGGGTTGCCGGGAAAGTGGCAGCCGAAGAACCACAGGTCGGGCGTGATGTCGAATTCGGCGACGATATGGCCCTTGCCATGCGCGCCGCCGTCCTCGGACACGTCGGTGATGCGGTCCATCATCAGCATGGGCGGTTCGGGCAGCTGGGCATTTCCGGGGCCGAACAGTTCTCCGCGCGCGCAGGCAAGCAGGTCGTCGCGGTCGAAGCTGGTCTGGGTCAATGCCATCCGGGTCATGCCTTCATCTGTGCAGCCCCTGCGGGCCGGTCGGTTTTTCAGGTTGCCGCAGGGTCTATCATCCGGGGCAAGACCCGCGCAAGGGCAAGCCGCAGCCGTCTAGAACCACTGTCCCGGCTCCATCAGGCCCAGGTCCATCAGCTGCTGGCTGGTCCAGTCGAAGCGGTGCGAATTGCGCCAGGTCATGTCGCGGACCTGTTCGCGCGATCCGGGGTTGCGTACCAGCGCCTTGGCGACCCGAAAGGATGCCACCGCGGCCGTCAGGTTGTGGTGCCAGGGACAGGAATAGGTGTTGTACTCCTCAATCGAGAAGCGGTGGTCGGCGGTCACCGTCAGGCCGGGGGCGGCGCGGAACAGCGCGATGCGGTCGATGCGGCGACGGTCTGCCGGCAGGAACTCCTCATAGCGCCAGCGCAGGCCGCCGTGAAAGTCCAGCTGGCGTTCGCGGATCTGGCCGTCCGCGCCGCGACGGCCCAGGGCATAGTATCCCGTCCGGTCGAACAGCGCCCCGTCAAGATCGACCGCGTCGGGGCAGGCCCGCAGATCACCCGCATAAAGATCGATCACATAGGACAGCATCGCGGCGCGCCGT
>NZ_JXYF01000089.1:0-6873 GCF_000967735.1 Paracoccus sp. S4493 | reverse complement strand
TCGGCGCAGGTGCCGTTCCACTTCTGGCTGCCCGGCGCGATGTCGGCGCCGACCCCGGTCTCGGCCTTCCTGCACAGTGCCACGATGGTCAAGGCCGGGGTGTTCCTGCTGATCCGCTTCTCTCCCGTCCTGGGCGGGACCGAGGCGTGGTTCCTGGCCGTGACCGGCATCGGCATGGCGACCTTCCTGATAGGCGGGGTGATCGCGCTGTTCCGCCACGACCTTAAGGGGTTGCTGGCCTATTCGACGATCAGCCATCTGGGCCTGATCACCGCGCTGGCCGGCATCGGCAGCCAGGGCGCGATCCTGGCCGCGATCTTTCACATCTGCAATCACGCGGTCTTCAAGGCGTCGCTGTTCATGACCGCGGGCATCATCGACCACCAGACCGGCACGCGCGACCTGCGCAAGCTGGGGGGCCTGGCGCGCGTGATGCCCTTCACCGCGACGCTGGCGCTCATCGCATCCGCCGCGATGGCGGGCGTGCCGCTGCTGAACGGCTTTCTGTCCAAGGAGATGTTCCTGGCCGAAGCCGTCGCCTGGCACAACGGCAGCTGGCTGGACGACAGCCTGCCCTATCTGGCGGTCGTGGCCAGCGCGTTTTCCGCCGCCTATGCGATCCGGTTCATCGCGTCGGTGTTCTTCGGCCCGCTGCCCCACGCCCTGCGCGGCCGCGTGTCCGAGGCGCCGGTCCTGCTGCGCCTGCCCGTCAGCCTGCTGGCCGCGGCCTGCCTGGCGGTGGGCATCCTGCCCGCGCCGGTGATCGGCCCCGTCATCAACCGCGCCGCGCGCGCCGTGCTGGGGCCCGACCTGCCCTATTACGACATCGCGATCTGGCACGGGGTCAATGCGGCGCTGATGCTCAGCCTGGTGTCCCTGGGCGTGGGCACGCTGATCTATGCGATGACCCGGACCCGCATCCCCCGGGGCCCCGAAGGCCCGCCCCTGCTGCACCGCCTGCGCGGGCAGCGCGTCTTCGACCGGCTGATGCTGAAGGGGGCGTGGGTCCTGCCCCGCCGGGTGCTGGGCCGGCTGGCGACCGAACGGCTGCAGCCGCAGCTGCGCCTGCTGGTGGCGGTCGCGCTGTTTCTGGCCGTCGCGGCCATCGGCGCGCGGTTCCCCTGGGCACCCCCGGCGCGGGTGACCGATTTCAGCCCGGCGTTCGCGCTGATGTGGCTGATCGGCGGGGCCTGCGCGGTGGGTGCGGCGTGGCAGGCCAAGTACCACCGATTTGCCGCGCTGGCGATGCTGGGCGGCGCGGGTCTGGTGACCTGCCTGACCTTCGCCTGGCTGTCGGCCCCCGACCTTGCCGTGACCCAGCTGCTGGTCGAGGTGGTGACCACGGTCCTGCTGCTGCTGGGCCTGCGCTGGCTGCCCCAACGCCGGGCGGGCCTGCCCGAGGACAACCTGGCATCCGCGCGCAGGCGGCGGATGCGCGACCTGGTGATGGCCGTCGCGGGCGGGTCGGGCATCGCCCTGGTGGCGCATTCGGTGATGACACGGCCGCTGGTCCCGAACGTGGGCGACTGGTTCCTGGCCAACGCCTATTACGAAGGCGGCGGCACCAATGTGGTGAACGTCATCCTGGTCGATTTCCGCGCCTTCGACACGTTCGGAGAGATCGCCGTGCTGGCGATCGTGGGCCTGACCGTCTATTCACTGCTGCGCCGCTTCCGCCCTGCCCCCGAAAGCGTGGACCAACCCAACCAGCAGCAGGCCACCAGCCAGCAGGCGCTGGACGACTACCTGATGGTGCCTTCGGTCATCATGCTGTGGATGTTCCCGGTGCTGATCATGGTCGCGGCCTATTTCTTCTTCCGCGGCCATGACCTGCCGGGCGGCGGCTTCGCCGCAGGCGTGACCATGGCCATCGCCTTCCTGCTGCAATACCTGGCCACCAATGTGCGTTGGGTCGAGGCGCGGCTGACCATCCTGCCGATCCGCTGGATGGGCATCGGCCTGCTGATCGCGGTGGGCACGGGGATGGGGTCGTGGATCTTCGGCTATCCATTCCTGTCGGCCCATGCCCGCTATGTCTCGATCCCGCTGATCGGGAACGTGCCCGCCGCGACCGCGCTGCTGTTCGACCTGGGGGTCTTTGCCCTGGTCGTGGGCGCGACGGTGCTGATGCTGATCGCCATCGCCCACCAGTCCCTGCGCGCCGCGCGCCTGCGCGAACAGGACGATGCCGCCCCCGCCACAAAGGAGATCCGCTGATGGAGATCGTGCTGTCCCTGGCCATCGGCGTTCTGTCGGCGTCGGGCATCTGGCTGATCCTGCGCCCGCGCAGCTTCCAGGTCATCGTCGGGCTGTGCCTGCTGTCCTATGCGGTGAACCTGTTCATCTTTTCCATGGGGCGCCTGACGCTGTCAGCGCCCGCGATCATGCCCAAGGGCGGCTTCGTCGATCCGACCCGCTATGCCGACCCGCTGCCCCAGGCGCTGGTCCTGACCGCCATCGTCATCAGCTTTGCCACCACGGCGCTGTTCCTGGTCGTGCTGATCGCCTCGCGCGGGTTCACCGGCACCGACCATGTCGACGGCCGCGAGAGAGAGCAGCCATGAGCCAGCACCTGATCATCGCCCCGATCCTGATCCCCTTCGTCGCCGGCGCGCTGATGCTGCTTTATGACGACCGCCAGCGCGCGGCGAAATTCTGGCTCAGCCTGATCGCGACCGGGCTGACCCTCGCGGTGGCGGTGGCGCTGCTGATGCGCGCCAAGCTGGGCGCGTCCGAAGGGGCCGAGAACATCGGCTTCTACCTGCTGGGGGACTGGGCCGCGCCGATGGCGATCGTCCTGGTGCTGGATCACCTGGCGGCGATGATGCTGCTGCTGACATCGGTGCTGGCGCTGGCGTCGCTGGTCTATGCGCGGGCGTCCTGGCATCGGCAGGGGCAGCATTACTTTTCGCTGTTCCAGTTCCTGCTAGTCGGTCTGAACGGCGCGTTCCTGACCGGCGACCTGTTCAATCTGTTCGTCTTTTTCGAAGTGCTGCTGGCCGCGTCCTATGGCCTGCTGCTGCACGGGTCGGGACAGGTGCGGGTCCGCGCGGGGCTGCATTACATCGCTATCAACTTGGCGGCGTCCCTGCTGCTGCTGCTGGGGATCAGCCTGATCTATGGCGTGACGGGCACGCTGAACATGGCGCATCTGGCCAGCATGATGCCCGACATCGATGCCGCCAACCGGCCCCTGCTGCAGATGGGCCTGGCGCTGATGGGGGTGGCCTTCCTGGTCAAGGCGGGCATATGGCCGCTGTCCTTCTGGCTGCCCAACGCCTACATGGCCGCCGCGGCGCCGGTGGGCGCGATGTTCGCGATCATGACCAAGGTGGGCATCTATGCGATCCTGCGCCTGACGATGCTGCTGTTCGCGGCCGGATCGGGCCCGTCTGCGGGGCTGGGCGCAGGGCTGCTGATCGGGCTGGGCATGGCCACGGTCGTCTTCGGCATGCTGGGCGTGCTGGCGTCGCAAAGCCTGGGGCGGATCGCGGCGCATGCGGTGATCCTGTCGTCGGGCACCATGCTGGCCGTGACCGGGCTGGCGCTGGCGGGGGGCGGGGAATGGATGCTGGCGGGCGCCCTGCATTACATGGTCGCGTCGACCCTGGCCGCGGGCGCCCTGTTCCTGATGGTCGAGCCGATGTCGCGCGACGACGGCGGCATCGCCGCCATGCTGGCCCTGACGGCCGAGATCTATGGCGCCAAGGCCGACCTGCCGTCCGAAGACGACGGTCCGGACGGCCCCGCCATCGCCGCGGGCCCCGCCCTGCTGGCGGCGTGCTTTGCGCTGTGCCTGCTGGCGCTGGCGGGGTTGCCGCCGATGCCCGGCTTCATCGGCAAGCTGACGATGATCCAGGGCGTCTTCGACACGGCCGATACCAGCCCCTGGCTGGGCTGGGCCTTCGTCGCGCTGCTGCTGGTATCGGGCTTTGCCACGCTGATCGGGCTGGCGCGGATCGGCATCCAGACCTTCTGGGCCAATGACGACCGCGATTCCCCCGTCATGGCGATAGAGATCGCCCCGATCATGGCCCTGATCGCCGTTCTGGCCGTGATCAGCATCGAATCCGAGGCCGTGCTGCGCTATACCGACCGCACCGCGCAGGCGCTGCACCAGACGTCGCGCTATGCCCAGGGCGTGCTGACCGCGCCCCGTGCCGACGACGCGCAGCCGCCCACCCCAGAGGACGTTCCATGATGACCCGGCTTGTCCCCTATCCCGTCCAGTCGGGCCTGCTGACGCTGCTGTGGATGGTGATGACGCGGTTCTCGCTTGGTCACCTGCTGCTGGGGGGCGCGCTGGCGCTGCTGGCGGGCTGGGCGATGTCGTCGCTGCACCCCGAACGGGCCACGCCGCGCAACTGGCGCGTGGTGCCGCGGCTGATCGCCACGCTGTTCGGCGACATCGTCCGGTCGAACATCCGCGTGGCGCGGCTGATCCTGACCGAGGGGCGGTCGGGCCGCCGCTCGGCCTTCCTCGAGGTGCCGCTGCAGCTGCGCAGCCCGACCGGGCTGGCGGTGCTGTCGATCATCCTGACCGCCACGCCCGGCACCGCCTGGATCGAATATTCCCACAACCGCCAGACGCTTGTCCTGCATGTCTTCGACGGGGCCGAAACCGACCATTACCTGCATGTCATCCGCGACGTGTATGAACCCATGCTGCAGGAGATCTTCGAATGAGCGGCACGATCCTGACCTTTGCCATCGGCTATGCCCAGGTGGTCCTGGCCCTGGCGGGCTGCCTGGCGGGCCTGCGCATCCTGCGCGGTCCCCGCGCCCAGGACCGGGTGCTGGCCCTTGACACGCTGTATATCGCGGTGATGCTGCTGTTCCTGGTCACCGGGATGCGGCTTGGCTCACTGTACCTGTTCGAGGCCGCGATGGTCATCGCGGTGATGGGGTTCGTGGCCTCCATCGCGCTGGCCAAGTTCCTGTTCCGCGGAGAGGTGATCGAATGAGCCCGCTTGACGACATCCCCCTGTGGCTGGCCATTCCGGTGGCGGGGCTGGTGATGCTGGGCGCGACGCTGACGCTGATCGGGGCCTGGGGGTTCTTGCGGATGAACAGCTTCTATGACCGGCTGCATGCGCCGACGCTGGCCTCCAGCTGGGGGACGGGCGGGGTGATCCTGGGGTCGGCGCTGCTGGCCAGCTTTCAGCAGGGGCGCCCGATCCTGCATGAGCTGATGGTGGGTCTGGGCATCATGACGACGGTCCCCGTCACACTGATGCTGCTGGGCCGCGCCGCCCTGCACCGCGACCGGGCCGAGGGCACGCTGCCGCCCGCCCCTGGTGACGACCACCCGGAGACGCGCGAATGACCCCAGGGGCCGACCGCAACGCCGTTCCCCGTCCGGCGCCGCGCCCGCTGGTCACCGACCTGTCGGCCGCGCGCTGGCTGCTGCTGGGGATCCTTGCGGCGTCGATCTATTTCTTCCACGGCTTCCTGATCCCGGTCCTGGCCGCGACGATCATCTGCGTGGCCAGCTGGCGCATCCGCGAGCGTCTGGCACAGCGCAGCGGGCCGACGCTGGCCGCCACGCTGCTGGTGCTGGCGATCCTGTGCATCCTAGTGGTGCCGCTGCTGATGGCGCTGACCTATGCGGCGGCCGAACTGCGCGTCTGGATCCTGTGGGCGGGCAACGTGAACGCCATGGGCGAGGCCACGCCCCCCTGGATCGCCGACATCCCCCGCGTAGGGCCATGGCTGGACCAGCAATGGCGCACCTATATCGGTCAGCCCGGCGCGATCAGCCAGCTGGTCCAGGCGGTCACCGGGTCGAACATCTATTCCGTCTATCGCGGCATCCTGACCGCGGGATCGACCGCGTTCCACTTCATGTTGAACCTGCTGTTCACGCTGATCGCGCTGTTCGTGTTCTATCGCGACGGCGAACGCATCGTGGCACAACTGGACCGCGTGGGCGCGCGCATCCTGCCCGGCCGCTGGTCGCACATGTCGCGCGTGGTCCCCGCCACGATCAGCGCGACCGTCACCGGCATGACCCTGATCGCCATCGGCGAGGGGGTGATCCTGGGCACGGCCTATTGGCTGGCAGGGGTGCCCTCGCCGGTGTTCTTCGGGGTCGTGACCGGGTTCATGGCGCTGATTCCGGGCGGGGCGCCGCTGTCCTTCACGCTGATCTCGGCCTATCTTGTGTTCAGCGGAACGCCGGTCGCGGGCGCCGCGCTGTTCCTGTGGGGCACGGTCGAGCTGTTCATCGTGGACAAGACCATCCGCCCCGTGCTGATCGGCGGCCCGGTCAAGCTGCCGTTCCTGGCCACGTTCTTCGGGCTGATCGGCGGGATCAAGACGATGGGCCTGGTGGGCCTGTTCGTGGGGCCGGTGCTGATGGCGCTGCTGATGTCGATCTGGCGGGAATGGCAACGCGACGTGTCCCAGCCCGCGGCCCCCCTGCCCGGTCCCGTCGACCCCTAGTCCTGCGCTCGCAGGACCTGTGCGGGCCGCGCGGCCAGCGGGCGCCACGCAAAGGCCAGCCCCGCCACGACGGTCGCGGCGATGCCGCCCGCCACGATGGGCAGCGCCGAGCCCATGTCGAACCGATAGGGCACGTCCATCACGAAGCGGCTGACAGCCCAGCCCGCGAGGCCCCCGCCCAACAGCGCGACCAGCCCTGCCGCTGCCCCCATCAGCGCCTGGCGCAGCGCAAAGCTGCCCAGGATCAGCGCGCGCGACGCGCCTAGCGTCTTCAGGATCGCGGCCTCATAGACGCGGGCGCGTTCGCCCGCCGCCGCAGCCCCGATCAGCACGACGAAGCCGGTGACCAGCGTGGCCCCCGCCGCCCAGGCCACCGCCGCCGCGATCCCCGCCAGGGCGTCGGAGGCACGGTCGATCGCCTCGGCCACG
>NZ_JXYF01000088.1:0-1156 GCF_000967735.1 Paracoccus sp. S4493 | reverse complement strand
GGGGCATCCTCGGCCCGCGGTCGGTCGCCCGAGCCGTCAAAGATATAGTCGGTCGAGATGTGCAGGAACGGGATGCCCAGATCCGCGCAGGCTCGCGCCATCGCGGCAGGCGCGTCGGCATTGATCAGGCGGGCGCTGTCCGGCTCCGTCTCGGCCCGGTCCACGGCGGTGTAGGCGGCGGCATTGATGACCGCACGCGGACGCACCGCACGGATCAGGGCGGCGCAGGCGGCGGGGTTGGTCAGATCGGCCCGGTCGCGGCCTGCAAAGGTCGCATCGGACGCCAGCGCGGCCAGTTCCCGCGCGACCTGGCCGGTGCGGCCAAAGACCAGCAATCCCTGCATCACGCGGTTCCCAGGCGCTTGCCAACGCCGTCGCGGTCCAGCAGCGGCTGCCACCAGTCGCGATTGGCCAGATACCATTCGACGGTGCGGCGCAGCCCCTCCTCGACCGTCACCGACGGGCGCCAGCCCAGTTCGGTGCGGATGCGGGTCGGGTCGATCGCATAGCGGCGGTCATGGCCCGGACGGTCGGTCACGAAGGTGATCAGGTCCGCATGCGGCGCGCCCGCGGGGTGCAGCTCGTCCATATGCGCGCAGATGGTGCGGACCAGATCGATGTTGGTGGCCTCGTTCTCTCCGCCGATATTGTAGCTGCGGTTCAACTGGCCCTTTTCCAGGACCAGCAGCAGCGCATCGGCGTGATCCTCGACATAGAGCCAGTCGCGGATGTTGCCCCCGTCGCCATAGACCGGGATCGGCTGGCCCGACAGCGCCTTGAGGATCACCACAGGCACCAGCTTTTCCGGGAAATGATAGGGGCCGTAATTGTTCGAACAGTTCGTCAGCACGACGGGCAGGCCATAGGTTTCGGCCCACGCGCGGACCAGATGGTCGGACCCTGCCTTGCTGGCCGAATAGGGGCTGCGCGGGTCATAGGGCGTGGTTTCGGTGAACTGCCCCGTCTCGCCCAGCGACCCGAAGACCTCGTCGGTCGAGATGTGGTGAAAGCGAAAGCTGTCGGGGCGCCCTTGGGCCGTCCAATAGGCGCGCGCAGCCTCCAGCATGTTGAACGTGCCGATCACGTTCGTCTCCACGAAGGCCGCAGGGCCGTCGATGGACCGGTCCACATGGCTCTCCGCGGCCAGGTGCATGAT
>NZ_JXYF01000087.1:0-28323 GCF_000967735.1 Paracoccus sp. S4493 | reverse complement strand
ATTCTGCTGGGTCGATACAGTCACGCGCCGCCCGCCGCTGCCGTCGCTGTTCGCGGGGGTGCTGCTGGGCGGGATCATCGCGATCTTCCTGCAGGGCGCGGGTCTGCACGACGTCTTCACCTATGCCCAGTCCGGTTACGCGATCGAGACGGGCGTGGCCGACATCGACAGCCTGCTGAACGCGGGCGGCATCCAGTCAATGATGTGGACCATCTCGCTGATGCTGATCGCGCTGGGATTCGGCGGCGCGCTGGAGCGGACCGGCTGCCTGGAGGCGATCATCAACGCCATCATCAGCCGCGTCAAAAGCTTTACCGCCGTGCAAAGCAGCGCCATTGCGACCGCCTTTGCCACCAACGTGGTGGCGGGCGATCCCTATATCTCGATCGCGCTGCCGGGGCGGATGTATGCGCCGCTGTACCGCGGCATGGGCTACTCCACGCTGAACCTGTCCCGCGCGGTCGAGGAGGGGGGCACCCTGATGTCCCCGCTGATCCCGTGGAACGCGGGCGGGGCCTTCGTCATCACCGCCCTGTCGCTGGGCGTGATGGACGGCAACCTGACGAACCTACTGTACATCCCGCTGGCCTTCGCCTGCTGGACGGCGCCGCTGATCGGTATCCTCTATGCGGTCACCGGCTGGTTCTCGCCCCAGGCGACCGATGCCGAACGCCGCGAGTGGGACCGCCAAAACGAGGACGTGCTAGACTTGGGCGATCACGCCCTGGGCGAGAACGCCTAGAGGTCGAAGCTGGCCATGACCGGGACGTGGTCGCTGGGCGCCTCCCAGCCCCGCAGGGGGCGCAGGATGCGGCTGCCATGGGCTGCGCCTGCAATGTCGGCGGTGGCCCAGATATGGTCCAGCCGCCGTCCCTTGTCGGCCGCGTCCCAGTCCTTGGCCCGATAGCTCCACCAGCTGTAGAGCAGCCCTTGCGGGATGTCCTGCCGGGTGACGTCCACCCAACCGCCCGCGTCCTGGGCGGCCAGCAGGTGCTCGACCTCCACCGGGGTGTGGCTGACGATCTTCAGCAGCTGCTTGTGTGACCAGACGTCGTCCTCGCGCGGCGCGATGTTCAGGTCGCCCACCAGGATCGACCGGGTCGGGCGGTCGGCATGGAACACGTCGCGCATCTCGGTCAGGAAATCCAGCTTCTGCCCGAACTTCAGGTTCTGGTCACGGTCGGGGATGTCGCCGCCCGCGGGGACGTACATGTTGTGGATCACCACGCCGTTCTCCAGCCGGGCGGCCACGTGCCGGGCATGGCCCAGTTGCGCATAGTCGCGGTCGCCCGCATCCTCCAGCGGCAGGCGCGACAGGATCGCCACGCCGTTGTAACCCTTCTGCCCGCGCGCCACGATATGCGTGTATCCCAGGTCCGCGAACCGGGTCAGCGGGATCTTGTCCACCGGCGACTTGCATTCCTGCAGGCACAGCACGTCGGGCGCCTCTTCCTGCAGCAGGCGGGCGACCAGACCCTCGCGCAGGCGGACCGAATTGATGTTCCAGGTGGCGATGGTGAACATGGGCAGGCTCCTTTGGGCACGGACCCTAGCCGCGCGGGCCTGCCCTGTCGAGGCGCGGGCTTGCCATATGATCCCCGCGCGCTATGCAAGGGGCGCGGGGATTGGGGGATACGGCCATGAAGATCACCATCGACGAGGCGCTGACGCGCGGCGGCACGGGCCGGTTCCAGTGGCGCCTGCTGGGCATCTTCGGCCTGGTCTGGGCGGCGGACGCGATGCAGGTGATCGCGGTGGGTTTCGCCGCACCCTCGGTCGCCGCGACCTTCGGCCTGGAGCGGGTGACCGCGCTGCAGATCGGGACGGTGTTCTTCCTGGGCATGTTCGTCGGCGCCTTTGCCTTCGGCCGGCTGGCCGACCGGATCGGGCGCAAATGGGTGCTGATCGGCACCGTCGCGATGGACGCGGTGTTCGGGCTGGCATCGGTGATGGCCGGCGATTTCACCTGGCTGCTGATCCTGCGGTTCCTGACCGGGGTCGCGGTGGGCGGCACGCTGCCCGTCGACTATGCGATGATGGCCGAATTCCTGCCGCCCAGGAACCGCGGCCGCTGGCTGGTCTGGCTGGAGGGGTTCTGGGCGGTGGGCACCATCGTCGTAGCCCTGACGGCCTGGGCCGCCGCCAGCATGGGGGCCGTCGCGCCGTGGCGCTGGATCTTCCTGGTCGCGGCGATGCCGGCGCTGATCGGGTTCTTCCTGCGGTTCTGGATTCCGGAATCGCCGATGTACCTGGTCCGCAAGGGCCGCCAGGCCGAGGCGCGCGCCGTCATCGACCGCGTGCTTGCCGTGAACGGCGCGATGCCGCTGCCTGCCAACGCGCATCTGCGTCCCGCACCGGTGCCGTCGGGAGGTGCCGCGTCGATCATGGCGGCTCCGCTGCGGCGCGCGACCATCGGCGTGCTGGCGGTGTGGTTCCTGGTGTCGCTGTCCTATTACGGGGTCTTTGTCTGGGTGCCGGGACAGCTGGCGACCGAAGGCTTCGGCTTCGTGCGCGGATACGGCTTCCTGGTGATCCTGGCACTGGCGCAGGTGCCGGGATACGCGCTGGCGGCCTGGGGGGTCGAGGCGGTCGGCCGTCGCCCCACGCTGGCGGCCTTTCTGGTCCTGTCGGCCCTGGGCTGCGGCCTGTTCGCCCTGGCCAGCAGCCCCGCCCTGGTCGCCACCGCCCTGATCGTGATGAGCTTTGCGCTGCTGGGCACCTGGGGCGCGCTCTATGCGTTCACGCCGGAACTCTATCCCACGCATCTGCGCGGCACGGGCATGGGCACGGCCAGCGCGGTCGCCCGCCTGGGCGGCATCCTGGCGCCCAGCCTGCTGGCCGTCGTCTTTGCGCGCGGCTTTGGCCTGGCCATCGGCAGTTTCGCCGTGCTGCTGCTGCTGGCGGCGGCGGCCCTGCTGCTGATCCGCATCGAGACCCGCGACCGCGCCATCGGGTGACGGGGAACAAGGCGGCCCCCCGCCCGTTGCCCCGTCACATCACCGAAAGGAGTTCACATGGGCCAGCTGGTCGACGGCGTCTGGAAGGACGAATGGTATGACACCGACAGCACCGGGGGAGAGTTCAAGCGCGACACGGCCAAGTTCCGCAACTGGGTGACCTCGGACGGGCAGGCGGGGCCGACGGGCGATGGCGGGTTCGCGGCCGAATCGGGACGCTATCACCTCTATGTCAGCCATGCCTGTCCCTGGGCGCATCGCACGATGATCTTCCGCGCGCTGAAGGGTCTGGAGGATCACATCGACATCTCGGTCGTCCACCCCGAGATGCTGAACGAGGGATGGGAATTCCGCACCGATTTCGACGTCGCCACGGGCGACCGGCAGTTCGGCCTGGACTATCTGCGCCAGGTCTATCTGAAGGACACGCCCGACATGTCGGGACGCGTCACCGTCCCCGTCCTGTGGGACCGCCAGACCGGCCGGATCGTGTCGAACGAAAGCGCCGACATCATCCGCATGTTCAACAGCGCCTTTGACGGCGTGACCGGCAACACGGACGATTACTGGCCCCAACCCCTGCGCGCGCGCATCAAGGCGATCAACGACCGCGTCTATGACACCGTCAACAACGGAGTCTACAAGGCGGGCTTCGCCACAACCCAGGAGGCCTATGACAAGGCGGTCCATCCGCTGTTCGACAGCCTGGACGGGATCGAGGGGCTGCTGGCCGAACACCGCTATCTGACCGGCGACCGCATCACCGAGGCCGACTGGCGGCTGTTCACCACCATCGTCCGGTTCGATGCCGTCTATCACACGCATTTCAAGTGCAACCGCCGCCGCGTGGTCGACTATCCGAACCTGTGGGGATGGGCACGCGAGCTGTACCAGTGGCCGGGCGTCGCCCGGACGATCCATCCGGATCATTTCATGCGGCACTATTACTACAGCCACGACATGATCAACCCGCACCGCATCGTGCCGATCGGTCCGGACGCGGATTGGACCGCGCCGCACGGGCGCTGACCGGACGGCCGCCCAAAAAAGAAGCCCCGGCGCAGGGAACGCCGGGGCAGAACAGAGAGGGAGGGGTGTGGCCGCATCCGCCGACCACTGGGCTTCGGGGACAGAACGTCACATCAGGGCTTGGGTTCCCGGCAAAGTTGTCTGCGCAGAAACCCGCCGATGCCTCAGGCGACCAGGCGATAGCCGCCCGATTCCGTGACCAGAAGGCGCGCGTTCGACGGATCCGGCTCGATCTTCTGGCGCAGGCGATAGATGTGCGTCTCCAGCGTGTGCGTGGTTACGCCCGCGTTGTATCCCCAGACCTCGTGCAGCAGCACGTCGCGGGCCACCACCCCGTCCTGCGCGCGGTACAGGAACTTGAGGATGTTGGTCTCCTTCTCGGTCAGGCGGATCTTGCGGTCCTTGGTGTCGATCAGCATCTTCATCGACGGCTTGAACGTGTACGGCCCAAGCTGGAAGATCGCGTCCTCGGACTGTTCATGCGTGCGCAGCTGGGCGCGCAGGCGGGCCAGCAGAACCGGGAACTTGAACGGCTTGGTGACATAGTCGTTGGCGCCCGCATCCAGGCCCAGGATCGTGTCGGCATCGGTGTCATGCCCGGTCAGCATCACGATGGGGCATTTGACGTTCAGCTTGCGCAGCTTCTTGCACAGCTCGCGCCCGTCGGTATCGGGCAGGCCGACATCCAGGACCACCAGGTCAAAGATCGCGTTCTTGGTGGCTTCGACCGCCTCGGCGCCGCTGCCGGCCTCAGTCACGTCGAAATCGTCGGTCGCGACCAGCTGTTCGGCCAGGGCCTCGCGCAGGTCTTCCTCGTCATCGACAAGCAGGATCTTCTTCAGTCCGGCCATGGTTGCCTCCTTTGCGTCATTGCGCAATGAGTTGGGCGTCGCAGCCCGGACCGTCCAGCACCATGTGCGAATCCTCACACGGAGTTGTCGGATCGGTGCGTTATGTTTCAGACTGTTTCAAGAATGCGTGGCCCCATGAGCCTGATCCCGACCCTGCCCGAGACCATCGCCCGCGCCCGCGCCGACCTGCGCATGGGCCTGCCGGTGGCCTTGGGCGACCATCTGGCTGCCGCGGTAGAGACGCTGTCGCCCGCGCGTCTGGCCGATCTGCGCGCGCTTGGCCCCGCCGTCCTGGCCCTGACCGGACGGCGGGCCGAAACGCTCAAGGCGCGCGCCTATGACGGCGATCTGGCGCGGGTTGCGCTGCCCGTGGGGGCCGATCTGGCGTGGCTGCGGGCGTTGGCCGATCCCGCAGGCGACCTGATGACCCCGATGAAGGGGCCACTGACCACCCTGCGCGACGGCGATGCGGGGCCCCATCGCGCGGCGCTGGCGCTGGCGAAATCGGCGCAGCTGCTGCCTGCCATGCTGATGGTCGCGGCCCCCGCGCCGCCGGGCCTGACGCGCCTGCCTGCGGGTCCGGTTCTGGCGCAGCTTGCGGCCGAGGCCGCGATGGCCCCGGTCGCGGCGGCGCGCCTGCCGCTGTTGTCGGCGGAGCGGTCGCGGCTGCACATCTTCCGTCCCGATGACGGTGGAGAGGAGCATTACGCGATCGAGATCGGCGATCCGCCCCGCGACGCGCCCGTCCTGGCGCGACTTCATTCGGCCTGCTTCACGGGCGACGTGCTGGGCAGCCTGAAATGCGATTGCGGGCCGCAGCTGAACGCCGCGCTGGCCGCGATGGGGCAGGCGGGGGCGGGGGTGCTGCTGTACCTGAACCAGGAGGGGCGGGGCATCGGGCTGGCCAACAAGATGCGCGCCTATGACCTGCAGAACCAGGGCTTTGACACCGTCGAGGCGAACCACCGCCTGGGATTCGAGGATGACGAGCGCGACTTCCGCATCGGCGCGGCGCTGCTGCGACGGTTGGGTTTCGGCGCCGTGCGCCTGATGACCAACAACCCGCGCAAGGTGGCGATGATGCAGGCCCATGGCATCGCGGTCCCCGAACGGGTGCCGCTGGTCGTGCCGCGCAACCGTCACAACACCGGCTATCTGGATGTGAAGGCCGAAAAGTCGGGGCATCTGCTGTGACCGGCATGGTGCTGACCCCGCAGGGGTTGCGTTTTCTGGGCCGCGTCATTCCCTGCAGCATCGGCCGCGCCGGGATCACCCCCGCCAAGCGCGAGGGCGATCACGCCACTCCGTCGGGCCGCCATCGCATCACCGGGCTGTGGTACCGCCCGGACCGCCTGGCCCGCCCGGCGCCTTGGGCGCGGGTGATCGGGCCGGGCGATCTGTGGTGTGACGATCCGGGCCATGCGTCCTATAACAGGCACGCCCGCGCGCCGCTTGCGGCCAGCCACGAACGGCTGCGCCGCGCCGACCCGCTGTACGACCTGATCCTGACGACGGACTGGAATGCGGATGCGGTTCCGGGGCGGGGATCCGCGATCTTCTTGCACCAGTGGCGCCGCCCCGGTTTCGGGACCGAAGGCTGCATCGCCTTTGCCCGCCGGGACCTGATGTGGATCGCGCGTCACGCGCCCCCGGGCACGCCGCTTTACGTGCCCTGAGCGTTCCGCGCCCCGAAGATCGCCGACCCCACGCGGACATGGGTCGCGCCATGGGCGATGGCAGTCTCGAAATCGGCGCTCATGCCCATCGACAGGCCGGGCAGGCCGTGGTCGCGCGCCAGGTCGCGCAGCAGGGTGAAATGCGGTGCCGGATCCTCGCCGTCGGGCGGGATGCACATCAGGCCCTCAGGCGACAGCGACAGCTCGGCGCACAGCGCCAGGAAGCCGGGCAGCTCATCCGCCAGGATGCCGGCCTTTTGCGGCTCGTCCCCGGTATTGACCTGCACGAACAGCTGCGGATGGCGGCCCTGTTCGGCCATCTGCGCGGCCAGCTTGCGGGCCAGCGTCACGCGGTCCAGCGTGTGGATCGCGTCGAACAGCTGCACGGCGGCCCGCGCCTTGTTCGATTGCAGCGGCCCAATCATGTGGACCGACACGCCCGGATGCGCCGCGGTCCAGGCAGGCCACTTGGCCTGCGCCTCCTGGACGTAGTTCTCTCCGAAGACGGTGTGGCCCGCGGCCAGAACGCCCTCGACCCGTTCGGGAGGCTGCAGTTTGCTGACCGCGATCAGCGTGACGCTGCCCGGTGCGCGCCCTGCGGCGGATTCGGCCGCGCGTATGCGGCGGGTGATGTCGTCCAGTCCCATGATCCCACCTGACAAAAAGAAAAGAGCGGGCGCAAGGCCCGCTCTTTCCATGTGACGTCTGACCGCGAAGGATCAGAAGTTGAACTGCACGCCCATGTCGGCGGTGATGTTCTCGTCGTAGCCGCGCTGAACCGAACCGGCCAGCATCGCGCCGCCCAGGTCGTACGCACCGCCGATACCGAACGCGTTGTCGCTTTCGTTGGTGTCGGCGCTGTTGTTGGCAACGTAGCCGTTGATGGTGGTCAGCGGAGCAACCTCGTAGCTGCCGTACAGCGTGATGGTCTTGCCCAGGTCCGAGTCGTCGCCCAGGACTTCACCGTTGTCGAAGTACAGCAGGCCGATGTCGGTCTTGTCGTTGAACGCGTATTCCGCGCCGACGAAGTACTGGTCGTTGTCGTCGATGCCTGCGCCGTTCTTCACGTAGGCTGCCGACAGCGTCACCGAGTCATTCCAGACGTAGTCGGCCGAGACGCTGTATTCCTTCTCGGACGTGTCGGTCGGCAGGTCGTACACCTGGTCGGGGTCGATGACCGACGCGCGCAGGTTCACACCGGCGACGGCGTACTTGACCATGACGCCCATGTAGTCGCTGCGGCGATCGATCGCACCGTCGACCACGTTGCTGAGCGTGGGGTAGCCGTCGGTGTTGTAGGCGAAGAAGTCGCCGCGCGAGTTGCCGAACGAGCGCGAGTAGACGCCGATTTCCGAGTTGTACAGCAGGGCGGCCGAGTCGTAGGCGGTGTTCGAGTTACCGATTTCGACGGTCAGGCCGCTGGCGGTCACGTAGACATAGCCGGGTGCGACGGTGGTTTCGTCATCGCCCTGGTCCCACTGGATGCGGATCCGGCCACCGAAGTCGACGCCCTGGTCGGTCGAGGTCGTTGCATCGATGTTCATGCGCAGGCGCGACTGGACGATCGCGTCGCTGGCACCCAGATCGGCGATGCCGTCGTCGTCGGTGTCGATCGGACCGCGCACGCCGCCTTCTTGGTACAGCACGCCGGTACGGCCATAACCCGAGATGGTGACGTCTGCAGCGGCGATACCCGCGGTCAGGACCAGCGCGGTCGAGGCGATAAGTGCCTTCTTCATGGTGTGTTCCCTCTTGTCTCTCTGTTGCCCAAGCCAGCTGTCCCGCCCTGGGTATGCAATTTGTTTCACTCTTTCGCGATTGTGATGCAACGGAATCACGCGTCTGCTGTTTTCTTTGCCCATTTCCGTGATGCACTTGGGCCACACCTGCCCCGACCGCCCTGTCCGGACAGGCCCCGCGTCGGGCGTGCGGACGGGGTCCGCGCCTCAAGTCGCTTGTTTCGCGGCGCCGATCCGGGCTAATGCTGACCCCAAGAGATTGTACCACTGAACTGACCTCCGGGGGACTGGGATGACCTATGCACGCGCCACGCGCCTGATGATCGTCACGACGCTGTGCGCGGGCCTGGCGGCCTGCGGCAACGGCACGACGGAAAACGCGGGCCCCACCCCCGACCGCGACATGCGCCCGTCCGAGCGGGGCACCCTGATCCAGGACCTGTTCATCCGGTCGGGCAACCCGGACCAGATGGTCGGGGTGAACAAGTACCTGTGGAACGCCAGCCTGGACGTGCTGAACTTTCTGCCGGTGCAGACGGTCGATCCGTTCACCGGCGTGATCCAGACCGGCTACGGCACGCCTCCGGGCGGGGGACGGTCCTATCGTGCGACCATCCAGATCAGCGACCCGGCCCTGGACGCGCGCAGCCTGCGCCTGGCGCTGCAGGGGCCGGGCGGTGCCGCGGTCGAGGCGGGCACCGTCCGCGCGGTCGAGGATGCCATCCTGACCCGCGCCCGCCAGCTGCGCATCCAGGACGGCCGCCTGTAAGGGCGCGTCCGCGCATCGGTGACCCCAATCGTGGGGCATCCGGCGGTGTTTCGCGATGCCCGCGGGCGGTCGCATTCGACGGGCTCCGGTCGGCCGCATCTGGACCCGCACAGGCGGGGCGTATAGACCCTGCGGGCAACGAATGATGCCCGAGGTTCCCCATGCCCTATGATCCCGCGACAAGCGAAGCCCGTTGGCAGACGGCCTGGGCCGATGCCGACGCCTTTGACGCCATCCGCGACGAGCGCCCGAAATACTATGTGCTGGAGATGTTCCCCTATCCGTCGGGGCGCATCCACATGGGCCATGTGCGCAACTATGCGATGGGCGACGTGGTCGCGCGGTTCAAGCGGGCGCAGGGGTTCAGCGTGCTGCACCCGATGGGCTGGGACGCCTTCGGCATGCCCGCGGAGAACGCCGCGATGGAGCAGGGCGGTCATCCCCGCGACTGGACCTATGCCAACATCGCGACCATGCGCGAGCAGCTGAAGCCCCTTGGCCTGTCCATCGACTGGAGCCGGGAATTCGCGACCTGTGACGACGCCTATGTGGCGCAGCAGCAGGCGCTGTTCCTGGACATGCTGGACGCGGGCCTGATCACGCGCAAGTCGGCGCAGGTGAACTGGGACCCGGTCGACATGACCGTGCTGGCCAATGAACAGGTGATCGACGGCAAGGGCTGGCGGTCGGGCGCCACGGTGGAACGGCGCGAGTTGACGCAGTGGTTCTTCAGGATCAGCGATTACAGCGACGAGCTGCTGGAGGCGCTGGACGGGCTGACGGGCTGGCCCGAGAAGGTCCGCCTGATGCAGGCCAACTGGATCGGCCGGTCGCGCGGGCTGCAATTCACGTTCCGCACGGTCGATGCGCCGGCGGGCCATGAGGCGATCGAGGTCTATACGACCCGTCCCGACACGCTGATGGGCGCCAGCTTCGTCGCGCTGTCGCCGGATCATCCCCTGGTCAAGGAGCTGGCGGCCAGCCGCCCCGAGATCGAGGCCTTCCGCGAGGAATGCCGCAAGATCGGCACGACCGAGGAAGCCATCGAGACCGCCCCCAAGCTGGGCTTCGACACCGGTCTGACCGTCGCGCATCCGCTTGACCCCGACTGGCGCCTGCCGATCTGGATCGCGAATTTCGTGTTGATGGATTACGGCACCGGCGCGATCTTCGGCAGCCCGGCGCATGACGAGCGTGACCACGAATTCGCGCGCAAGTACGGCCTGCCCATCCGCGCGACCTTTGGTCAGCCCGGCATGACGCGGGATGAGGCCGACGCACTGGTGGCGGATGCGCCCTTCGTACCTGCCAAGACCGAACCCGTGACCTATGTCCGCGGCTTCAGCGGCGCGGCCGATCAGACCGGAGAGGCCGCCGTCGACGCCGCCATCGCCCATGCGGAAAGCGCGGGATACGGCGAGGGCGTGACCAAGTTCCGCCTGCGCGACTGGGGCATCTCGCGCCAGCGCTATTGGGGCTGTCCGATCCCAGTCCTGCATTGCGACAGCTGCGGGACCGTGCCCGAGGCGAAGGCGAACCTGCCCGTGCTGCTGCCGCAGGACGTGACCTTCGACGTGCCGGGCAACCCGCTGGACCGCCACCCGACCTGGCGTCAGGCGACCTGCCCCAAATGCGGAGGCGCGGCGCGGCGCGAGACCGACACGATGGACACGTTCGTCGATTCGTCGTGGTATTACGCGCGCTTCACCTCGCCGGGGGCGGCGACGCCGACCGACCGGGCGGATGCGGAATACTGGATGAACGTCGACCAGTATATCGGCGGCGTCGAACATGCGATCCTGCACCTGCTCTATTCGCGCTTCTTCGCCCGCGCGATGGTCAGGACGGGCCACCTGCCCGAGACGGCTCGAGAGCCGTTCGACGCGCTGTTCACGCAAGGCATGGTCACGCACGAGATCTATCGCACCACCGACGACCGGGGGCGCCCGGTCTATCACCTGCCCGAGGACGTGACCGACGGGCGTCTGGCCGACGGCACCGCGGTCGAGGTGATCCCGTCCGCGAAGATGTCGAAATCCAAGAAGAACGTCGTCGATCCGGTCAGCATCGTCGAAAGTTTCGGCGCGGATACCGCACGGTGGTTCATGCTGTCGGACAGCCCGCCCGAACGCGACGTCGAATGGACCGCCGCCGGAGCGGAGGCCGCGTTCAAGTTCCTGTCCCGCGTCTGGCGCCTGGCCGACGAGGTTCCCGAAGGGGGCGACGATGCCGACCTGACGCGCACGGCGCACCGCGCCATCGCGGATGTCACCAAGGCGATCGAGGGCTTTGCCTTCAACAAGGCGGTCGCGAAACTCTATGAACTGGCCAACGCTGTGGCGAAATCGCAGGCCGGGGGCGAGGCGCGCCGCGCGGCCCTGCGGATCATGGCCCAGCTGATGGCGCCGATGGTGCCGCACCTGGCCGAAGAGGTCTGGTCGAAATCGGGCGGGCAGGGCATGGTCGTCGATGCGGGCTGGCCAAAGGCGGACCCGGCCCTGCTGGAGGACGACAGCGTGACCCTTCCGATCCAGATCAACGGCAAGCGCCGGGCCGAGATCACCGTTCCCAAGACCATGCCCAAGTCCGAGATCGAGGCGCTGGTGCTGGCCGACGACACCGTGCTGCGGTTCCTGGACGGGGCGGCGGTCAAGAAGCTGATCGTGGTGCCGGGGCGGATCGTCAATGTGGTCGCCTGATCGCCGCGCGGTCCTGCTGGGGCTGCTGGCCGTCTCGGGGCTGGCGGCCTGCGGGCTGTCGCCGGTCTATGGGCCGGGGGGCGGGGGCGGCAAGCTGTTCGGCAAGGTCCGCCCGCGCGACCCGGACACGCCGCTGGACTTCGTCTTCAACCGGCGCCTGGCCGAACGGTTGGGCCCCGAGGACGCGGCCGTCTATGACCTGGATTACCGCATCAGCGCGGGCGTCGTCGCGCAGGCCATCACGCCCGATGAGGTCACGACCCGCTATTCGCTAAACGGCACCGCCGATTTCGCGCTGACCGGGCCGGGGGGTCCGGTGATCACCCAGGGACGCGTCAGCAGCTTCACGTCCTATTCCACCACCGGGACCACAATCTCGACCCTGGCGGCCGAGGGCGACGCGCGCGAGCGGCTGGCGCTGATGCTGGCCGATCAGGTGGTCACGCGCCTGCTGGCGGCCGCATCCGGCCTGCCGGACTGATCCATGCTGCTGAAGGGGGCCGAGATCGCGCGCTATCTGGCCCGCCCCGACCCCTCGCGGCCGGGGGTGCTGATCTATGGGCAGGACGCGATGCGCGTGGCGCTGAAGCGGGCCGAGGTCGTGCGGGCCCTGACCGGTGAGAAGGCCGACGAGGAGATGCGCCTGACCCGGATGCCGGGCGCGGGCCTGAAGAAGGACCCCGCCCAGCTGATCGACGCGGTGCGCGAGGTGGGGTTCTTTCCCGGCCCCCGCGTGGTCGTGGTCGAGGACACGCCCGACCTGGCCACCGACGCGATCCGCGATGCGCTGACAGGCTGGCGGCAAGGGGATGCGGTGATCGTGGTCACGGCGGCAAGCCTGTCCAAGTCGTCATCCCTGCGGCGCCTGTTCGAGACGCATGGCCAGGCGGTGACCGCCCCCATCTATGACGATCCGCCCTCCGAGGACGAGATCGGCCGCTGGCTGGCGGATGCCGGCCTGCGCGAGGTGCCGCGGGACGCGATGCGCGAACTGGGTCTTCTGGCGCGCGCGCTGGACCCCGGTGATCTGCGCCAGACTGTCGAGAAGATCGGCCTGTACAAGTACCAGGACCCCGCCCCCCTGACGGTCGAGGAGATCGCCATGCTGGCGCCCGCCACGATCGAGGCCGACCTGGACGAGCTGATCCACACCGTCGCCGAACGCCGCGAGGCCGATTTCGGCCCGCTGATGCGGCGGATCGAACAGCAGGGGATCGCGCCCGTCACCCTGTGCATCGGCGCGCTGCGCCATTTCCGCACGCTGCACCTGGCCGCTGCCGACCCGGCGGGGCCGGGGGTGGCGCTGGCCCGCGCGCGCCCACCCGTCTTCGGCCCCCGCCGCGACCGCATGACCCGCCAAGCGCAAAGCTGGGGCATGGGCCCGCTGGAGGAGGCGGTGTCGCTGCTGCTGTCGACCGACATGACCCTGCGGTCCGCCAGCCGTGCGCCGCAGATGCCGCTGGTGGAACGCGCGCTGCTGCGCCTTGCGATGAAGCCGCGGGGGCGGCGGTGACCCTTGCCCTGGTGATCGGGGCCGGACCTGCCGGGCTGATGGCGGCCGAGGCGCTGATGGCGCCCGGCCGTCAGGTGGTCGTGGTCGACGCGATGCCCACGCCCGCGCGCAAGTTCCTGATGGCCGGGAAATCCGGTCTGAACCTGACCCGCGACGAACCGCTGGCGGCCTTTGGCGCCCAGATCGCCGCGTCGGACGGGCGCGATTATCTGGCGACCGATGCGGGGGCGTTCGGCCCGCAGGCGGTGCGGGACTGGGCCCAGGGCCTGGGCATCGCCCTGTTCGCGGGATCGACGGGCCGGGTGTTTCCGGTGGGCATGAAGGCCTCGCCCCTGCTGCGGGCCTGGCTGGCGCGGCTGCGCGCGGGCGGGGTCGAGCTGCGGTCGCGCTGGCGATGGGTCGGGCTGGGCGGTGGCTTTGCCTTCGACACGCCCGACGGTCGCCGGGTGCTGCAGCCCGATGTGACGGTGCTGGCCCTGGGCGGGGCCAGCTGGCCGCGGCTGGGGTCGGATGCGACCTGGGTGCCGATCCTGGCAGAGGCCGGTGTTGCCATCGCGCCGTTTCTTCCGGCCAACATGGGGTTCCGGGTCGACTGGTCGCCCGCGATGGCGCGGCTGCACGGCGCGCCGGTCAAGGGCGTCGCGATCCGCGCAGGCGACAGCGTCAGCCGCGGCGAGTGGGTCATCACCCCCGACGGGATCGAGGGCGGGGGCGTCTATGCCGTCGCGGCCCCGATCCGCGACGGGCAGGCGGCCCATGTCGATCTGGCCCCCGACCTGGACCACGCGTCCCTGGCGCGGCGCTTTGCACAGCCGCGTGGCAAGCTGAGCCTGGGCAACTGGTTGCGCCGCATCCTGGGCGATCCGGCGCGGGTCGGCCTGCTGCTGGAATGGGGGCGCCCCCTGCCGGACAGCGCAGAGGGCTGGGCCGCGCGGGCCAAGGCACTGCCGCTTTGCCATGCGGGGCCGATGGGGCTGGACCGGGCGATCTCGTCGGCCGGGGGCATCCGGTCGGAGGCGCTGACGTCTGAGCTTGAACTGCGCGCCCTGCCCGGCGTCTTTGCCGCCGGAGAGATGCTGGACTGGGAGGCGCCGACAGGCGGCTATCTGCTGACCACCTGCCTTGCCACGGGGCTGCGCGCGGGGCAGGCCGCAGCCCGCAGGCTCTAGCGTGCCATGGCCCGCTGATAGGCGGGGCGCTGGCGGATGCGGTCCAGGTATTCGGTCAGGCGGTGTTCGACGATCGGGAACCGCGCCGACAGCGCCCAGTCCAGGCAATGTGCCAGGATCAGGTCGGGCACGGTCATCCGCTCTCCCATCAGATAGGTGCCGTCGGACATGCGGTGGACCAGGGTCTTCTGGCTGGCCTCGAATTCCCACCGCAGGGTGTTCTTGATCGCGCCAAGGCGCATCTCCTCGGGCAGGATGAAGCTGTGGCGCGCGGCCAGCCACAATGCCGCGTCGAATTCGTCCAGCAGGAACTGGGTCAGGCTGTCCTGGCGTGCCCGGTCCAGGGTGCCCGCCGGGTGGGTCAGATCGCCGTGGCGATCGGCCAGATAGGTCAGGATCGCGGTCGAATCGGTGATCGGCGTACCGTCGTCGATCAGGACCGGAACCTTGCCCGCCGGGTTGAACTGGGCCACGCCGTCGCTGCGCGGATTGGCGGGAATGTGGTCGTAAGGCTGTCCCAGCTCCTCCAGCATCCACAGGACGCGCAGGGCGCGGGACTTGGCGGTGCCGATGACGCGGTACATGGGGATCCTCCTGGCCGTTGGACGGACAGAAGGCCCCAGCCCCCGCGCCGCGTCAAGCGCGGCGGCAGCCGACCAGCTGCTGGCGGTACATCTCGGACCGCTGGCCCACGGATCCGGCCACGCGCATCAGCCAGCTTTTCTGGCGATAGCTGCCGCGGGCAAAGCCGCTGCGGCCTTCGTGATAGGCCAGGTACTGCGACGCGGCGTCGTTCTTGGACAGGCCAAGCCGCTGCTGGCTGCCGTGCATGTACCAGCCCATGAAGTCGGTCGCGTCGCGGATGCTGTCGCGCCGGGCGCGGCGGTTGCCGGTCTCGCGCTGGTACTCCTCCCAGGTGCCGTCCAGGGCCTGGGAATAGCCGAAGGCGCTGCTTTGGCGGCCGATGGGAATGACGCCAAGCGCGTATTGATGCGGGGTGCGCGCATCGCCGATGAATTTCGATTCCTGGTACAGGGTCGCCATCTGAACATGGACCGGCACGCCCCATTTGCGTTCGGTCTGGCGCATGGCGCGCAGATAGGCGGGTCGTTCCGACGTGATCGCGCACGCATTGTCCAGCTGCCGCGGCGCGCTGAAGTTCCCGCCGCCCCCGCATGAGGCGACCAGCCCGACAATGGCCAGCTTCAGTAGCCTGTTCATCCTGCCCTCGTTCTCTTGTTTTGCGGACAGTCTACGCAAATTCACCCGCCTGTGAAATCACAAAGCCGGAAGCGGGGCAGGGACCGGCCGATTGATCAGCCCGATCCTTCGGGCCGCAGCAGGGCGTTCAGCGCCATCAGATCCGCGGCCCCCGCATCCAGCAACAGCGATTCCAGCGCCCGGTAATGGGCCAGGACCTGCTGTCCGGTGGGAGTCACGGTGGCGCCCCCGCCGCCCGCGCCGCCCCGCGCGCTGTCGATGACCGGGTCGGCAAAGGCGGTGTTCATCTCCTCGACCAGGGTCCAGGCGCGCTTGTAGCTCATCCCCATCTCGCGCGCGGCGGCCGAGATGGAGCCAAGCCGCCCGATCCGCGCCAGCAGCTCGGCCTTGCCCGGCCCAAGGATCAGGGGCGAGTCGTATTCCAGGCGCAGCTTGATGCGCAGCCGGGGGCCGGTCTGGGTCATGGGATCTCTCTCGTTATTCCTGCGCAACATAGCGCCTTGCGCGGAGGCATGCAATTTGCCGCGACGGCACGGTTGCGGGACGCGGGCAGCGCGCCCAGACTGTCGCCAAAGGCAAGAGGAGGCCCAGCCATGTCCGCATCTGATATCGTCATCCTGTCCGGCGCGCGCACCGCCATCGGCACCTTCGGGGGCAGCCTAGCCGCGTTTCCGCCGATCCAGCTGGCCGCCACCGTCACCCGCGCCGCGCTGGATCGCGCGGGCGTCGCCCCCGACCGGATCGGGCAGGTGGTCTTCGGCCATGTGATCAACACCGAACCTCGCGACATGTACCTGTCCCGCGTGGCCATGCTGGAGGCGGGCATCCCGCACACCACGCCCGCGATGAACGTGAACCGTCTGTGCGGGTCGGGCGCGCAGGCCATCGTGTCGGCGGCGCAGGCGCTGATGCTGGGCGACGCCGATTTCGCTGTCGCGGGCGGCGCCGAGAGCATGAGCCGGTCGCCCTATGTCGTGCCCTCGGCGCGGTTCGGGGCCAAGATGGGCGACCAGTCGATGCTGGACATGATGACCGGCGCGCTGACCTGCCCGATGGGCACGGGCCACATGGGCGTCACGGCGGAGAACGTGGCCGCCGAACATGACATCACCCGCGAACAGCAGGACGCATTCGCGATGGAATCGCAGCGTCGCGCCGCGGCGGCGATCGCGGCGGGCCATTTCAATGACCAGATCGTCCCGATCGAGGTCAAGTCGCGCAAGGGCATGGTCGCCTTTGACACCGACGAGCATCCCAAGGACACCAGCCTGGAGAAGCTGGCCGGCCTGAAGGCCGTGTTCCAGAAGGGCGGCAGCGTGACCGCGGGCAATGCCAGCGGCATCAACGACGGCGCCGCGGCCTTGGTCCTGGCAAGGGCGGATGCCGCCGAACGCGCGGGCCTGACCCCACGGGCGCGCATCCTGGGCTATGCCGTGGCTGGCGTGCGCCCCGAGGTCATGGGCATCGGCCCAGTCCCCGCGGTCGAGGCGCTGATGGCCCGCACCGGGCTGAAGGCCGGCGATTTCGACGTGATCGAATCGAACGAGGCCTTCGCCGCCCAAGCCCTGGCGGTGAACAAGGGTCTGGGGCTGGACCCGGCCCGCGTGAACCCCAATGGCGGCGCCATCGCCTTGGGCCATCCGGTGGGCGCCACCGGCGCGATCCTGATGGTCAAAGCCATCCACGAGCTGGAGCGGACCGGCGGTCGCACCGCGCTGATCACCATGTGCATCGGCGGCGGCCAGGGCATCGCCATCGCGATCCGCCGCGACTGACGCACCGTTCCGACACCGTTTGCGCAACCGGTCTGGTTTCCAGACCGGTTTTTTCTTGCTTTCTGCCGTGAACCTGTCCCGAATGACGCGGACAATTCGAGGAGGAGTTGGGGTGTCACAGGGAATAATGTTCATTGCCGCGGCCTTGCCCGTCGCGGTGGTGTTTGTGTTGCTGGTCGTCATGCGACGGTCGGCCAAGCTGTCGATGATGACCGCCTATGTGGTCACGGTGCTTCTGGCACTGTTCCTGTGGGGGGCGCCGCTGGCGCGGGTCGCGGGGGCCACGGTCAACGGGCTGGTGACGGCGGTGACGCTGCTCTACATCGTGTTCGGGGCGATCCTGCTATTGTACACGGTGCAGGAATCGGGCGCGATCCGCACGATCCGGCGCGGGTTCATGGACATCTCGCCCGACCGGCGCATCCAGGCGATCATCATCGCGTGGATGTTCGGGTCGATGATCGAGGGCGCGTCCGGGTTCGGCACGCCGGCCGCCGTGGCGGCGCCGCTGCTGCTGGCGATCGGCTTTCCGGCCATAGCCGCGGTCATGGTCACGCTGATCATCCAGTCGACGCCCGTGTCCTTCGGCGCGGTCGGCACGCCGATGCTGGTCGGCATCAACACCGGCCTGTCCAACAGCCCCGAGGTCGCCAGTGCCATCGCGCCCCTGACCCTAGCCGAATACGTGCCGGTGGTGGCCGCGCAGGTCGCGCTGGTCCATGCGCTGGTGGGCGTGCTGATCCCGCTGCTGATGGTCGGCATGCTGACGCGATTCTTCGGCACCGAGCGCAGCTTTGCCAAGGGCTTTCGCGCGTGGAAGTTCGCGATCTTTGCCGGGCTGGCCTTCACGATGCCCTATCTGCTGGTCGCGCGCATCCTGGGACCGGAATTCCCGTCCCTGCTGGGCGGGCTGATCGGCCTGATGATCGTCGTGCCGGCCGCGCGGGCCGGTTGGTTCATGCCGTCCGACAGCTTCGACTTTCCGGCACGCGCCCAGTGGGACGAAGGCTGGCAGGGCAACATCGAGCCCGACCAGGCCGAACTGGGCCCCGATGACCGCCGCATCGGCCTGCTGACGGCATGGATGCCCTATGTCATCGTCGCGGCGCTGCTGGTGCTGACGCGGACCATCGCGCCGCTGAAGGCGTGGCTGACCGGGCCGGACACCACGTTGGCGCTGCGCGACCTGTTCGGGTCGGGCATCAACGCGACCGCGCAGTTCGCCTATTCGCCGGGGACGGTGATGATCATCGCATCCCTGATCTCGGTCGCGCTGTTCCGCATGCGGGGCAGCGATTACGGCCGGGCCTGGGCGATCTCGGGCCGCACGATGCTGGCCGCGGCGCCCGCGCTGCTGCTGGCGGTGCCGATGGTGCAGGTGTTCATCAACTCGGGCTCGGAGGGCGTGGCGTCCATGCCGATCACCCTAGCCGAGGGGATGGCCGCGGCGACCGGTGCCAGCTGGCCCCTGTTCGCGCCGATCGTGGGCGCGCTGGGCGCGTTCATCGCGGGATCGAACACCGTGTCGAACATGATGTTCGCGCTGTTCCAGTTCTCGGCCGCGCAGGGCATCGGACTGGATCTTGCGGGGATCACCATCGTGGTGGTGCTGCAGGCCGTGGGCGGCGCTGCGGGCAACATGGTCTGCGTGCACAACGTGGTGGCCGCGTCCGCCGTCGTGGGCCTGACCGACCGCGAGGGCGACATCATCCGCAAGACGCTGATCACCATGGCGTATTACGTGGTGCAGGCGGGCCTGATCGGGATGGCGCTGATCGGCGGCGGGCTGTGGTGGCTGGCGGCGCTGATCTGGGCCGCGATCGTGGTCGGCGCGATGCGCGCCAATCGCGACAGGGCCGCGGTGCCTGTCCGCGCCTGACGCAAGGCTGACGACATCGGAGCGGGCGGTCCTTCGGGGCCGCCCGTTCTCGTTGCGCCGGGCCGCACGGCCGGACACGAGGGCGCAAACCGGACACGAGCGCCCAAAAAGGAACGGGCCGCCCAGCAAGAGGCGGCCCGCGAGATCCAAGGAGATGGTCCGGTTAGGGGCGGACGCAGGTCCGGTCCCAACCAGGGGTGGTGGCCTTTGGGGCTGCCCTCAGGCCGGGGTCCCCCCGACTGTTCCGAAACGTCTCTCCACTATCACTCTAGACACTGGACCACCTCCTTTCAAAAGATTGCTGTATAGGGACAGGCTGACACAGATCGAAATTCTGTCAATCAGCTTTCTGCCCTGTGCCCCAACAAATTGCGGACGATGATGCGGAACGGCACAAGGGCCAGTATCGCCAGACCAAGTTTGACCATCCAGTCGGCAAGTGCCAGCGAAACCCACAGCGGGCTGAGCGGTCCTGCGCCAAGCAGCGGAACCGCCTCGTTGGCCCAGCCCGTGTTGGTGTCCGCGGGCAGCACGGCCGCAAAGGCGATTCCGAAGAACAGCACCGTGTCCAGCGCCGACCCCAGCAGGGTCGAGACCAGCGGCGCGCGCCACCAGCGCCCGCCGCGCAGCGTGTCGAAGACCTGCACGTCGACCATCTGCGCCACCAGGAAGGCCGCCCCCGACGCGATGGCGATTCGCAGCGTGGTGGCATCCATCCCTGCGGCGATCAGCGACCAGACGACCCCGGTCACGAATCCCGCCAGCAACACGCGGCGCGCGGCGGCGGCGCCGTGGACGCGGTTCATGACGTCCGTGACCAGGAAGGCCAGCGGATAGGTGAAGGCCCCCCAGGTCAGCCAGGTAGCGACCGTGAACTGGACTAGGACGTTCGAGGCCACGACAATGGCGGCCATGGCAAGGATGCCGGGCAGAAAGCGGATCATCGGTGGGTTTCCGTTTTTGCGAAGGTTGCGGAAGAACTCGGCCCCCCGGACGGGTGGAGCAGCGCGCGCCTTACGCCCGCGCGGGCGGTCTTGTCAATTCCGCAGCGCCTGCAGGCCGGTATCGCGCAGGCGGTATTCGACGATCTCGGTCCGCTGGACGAACAGGAAGTTGTCGTCCGAGATCATGGTGATGCGCATGCCCACGCCGTCATCCCAGACCGAGATGCCTTCCAGGTTGTCGTATTGCAGGGGCCGCGTCTCCAGCAGGATCTGGTCGTCCTGGATCACCCCCGGCTCCAGCCGCATCCGCCGCACGCGCGAGACAAAGCCCAGGATGCCGCGGAAATCCCGCTCCAGCAGGTAGAACCAGCCGTCGGGCCCGAAATCCGCCCCCACCGCACGCCAGCGCGGATCGCGGCGGATCTGGCCGTATTCCGTCCAGGCGCCGTCGAACGACAGGATGGTAAAGGGCTGGGTTTCCGAACCCGACCGCTCGGGGACGGCGAACAGGGTGCCGTCGTCGTCGATGGCCAGCGCCTCCAGCCCCACGTTCACGCCCATGCCGGGCAGGCGGTCCGGGCGGGGATGGGTGGTGGCGGGTGCGTCGGGGTGATCATAGGTCGCGACCCGGTCCAGCCCTTCGAAGCTGACATGGATGCGGCCGTCGGGGCCCACCGCGATGCCTTCGCTGTCGCCGGTATAGCCGGGGGGCAGGGGCTGGCCCTTGCTGTCCTTCAGGTTCGTGCGTCCGGCGACGGACATGCCGCGCACCAGGCCCTGGGCATCGCGTTCGATCCGGCCCCAGTACAGATGCGCCCGGTCGGTCAGGGCGTGGAACCCGGTGCCGTCCGGGCTGATGTCGATCGCCGAGAAGCCGCCGAAGGTCGACTGGTCCATCGTCCAGATATAGGTGCCGACATAATCAAGAACCGCGCCTGCACGGGCAGGCGCGGTGGCAAGGATCGACCCGGCAAGGGCCAGCGTCAGGGCGCCGATGCGACGGTCGAACATTGGGCTGGCAGGTCGCTCATCCGATAGGTGCGGGGGTGGCGATAGTTGGGGTCCGGGGTCGAGGGCTTGGCGCGGCTGGGGTCGATGCGGATGTTGATCCATTCCTGCGCCTCGGCGCAGCCGTCGCCGGCCGGGATCGGGTTCGGCGTCTGGCAGATCGACCCGGCAGGGCAGTTCATGCGGACGTGGAAATGGAAGTCGTGGTTGTTGATGGGGCGGATCTTGCGCAGCCAGTCGCGGTTGCCCGTCTCCATCTGGCACATGGCGACCTTGGCGACGGGATCGACGAAGATGCGTTCGACGCGGGGATCGCGCGCGGCGGCGCGCATGATCGACATGTGCCCGCCCGTCCAGTTGCCCGACAGCGCCGTGCCGCCATTCGCGACGACCGACACGGATGACAGGTTCTCGCGCTGCTGCGGGGACAGGCCCAGGGTCGGGGGCGGCAGCATCCAGATGTCGGCATCCAGCCCCAGCTGGTGGCTGGCATGGCCCGAGGTCATCGGCCCGCCGCGCGGCTGGCTGATGTCCCCGATATAGAGGCCCCGCCACCCGGCCTGCTGCGCCGCCCGCGACAGGCCCTGCAGAAAGCCGATCATCTCGGGGTGGCCCCAGTTGCGGTTGCGCGACAGGCGCATGGATTGCCAGCTGGGTCCGCTTTCGGGCATCTGCACCAGACCCTGCGCGCAACCTTGGGAATAGTTGCCGATCGACACGGCCGGCCCGCCCGACGCCGTGCGGAACGCGCCGAAGACGTCCTTGGCCAGGGATTGGGCCGATGCGGGCAAAGCCAGGCCCATCAGGACGGCGGCGGCGGTCAGGGTCTTGCGGATCACGGGGACGTCTCTCCTTCGGGGTCCACCCACACTAGCAGAACCAGCGCGACAAGAAAGATCACGATCAGGGGAAGAAACCCGATGCGCTGATTCCCGGTCAGGTCGGTCGTCAGCGCGATCAGAAAGGGCGCCAGGAACGCCGTGGCCTTGCCCGACAGCGCGTAAAGCCCGAAACCCTCGGTTGCGCGGTCGGGGGTGGTGTGGCGCACCATCATCGTGCGGCTGGCCGCCTGCAGCGCGCCGCCCGCGCCCCCGATCACCGCCCCGCAGGCAAAGAAGATCAGGTCGGGCAGGCGCAGGGTGCCCAGGACCGCATCCGGCGTGGCAATGCCCAGGACGGATGTCCGGTCCATGCCCACAAGCAGCATGCAGACCGCCATCAGTGCCAGGATGCTGGCCACGATCACCGCGCGGGGGCCGAAGGCGCGGTCCGCGCGCCCGCCCAGCCAGCTGATCACCGCAGCCGAGATCGCGCTGACCACCCCGAAGACGCCGGCCAGGAACACCGGCCAGCCCAACACCGTCCCCGCATAGACGCCCCCGAACCCGTACAGCGCGTTCAGCGCGTCGCGCGAGAACATCGACGATGCCAGCCAGGCCGCCAGGCTGCGCCGATGCCGCAGGCTGCGGATCAGCGTCCACAGGTCGCGCAGGGCGCGGCGCACCTGCACCGGCCGGCCCGGCCCCGGTTCGCGGACCCACAGGAAGAACGGGATCATGAAGACCGCGTACCAGATCGCCGTCAGGGGGCCGACGAACCGCGTGCCTTCGCGCATCGCGGGGTCCAGGCCGAACAGGGGCGGGATGCCCAGCAGCGTGCGCCCCGAGGGCGTTTCGGCGAACAGCAGCAGCATCACGGCCAGCGCCGTCACCCCGCCCAGATAGCCGAATGCATAGCCCGACCCGGACAGGCGGCCGATCTCGTCGCGCGGGGCCAGGGCAGGCAGCATGGCATTGGTGAAGATGGTGGCGAATTCGACCCCGATCAGGCCGATGCCGAACAAGACGATGGCCTGGATCAGCGGCGGCTGGCCGGGGGTCAGGGTCCACAGCCCCGCCGCGCCCACCACGTAGAATGCCGAGAACACCCAGACCCAGGGCATCCGCCGCCCCGAACTGTCCGCGATGGCGCCCAGGACCGGGGCGGCCAGCGCAATGACCGCGCCCGCGATGGCCAACCCGTATCCCCAAAGCGCCTGCGCCTGCGCCCCGGCCTGCGCGGCATCCAAGCCCTGGGCGATGAAATGCGTGCGCGCGACCTCGGCGAAGTAGATCGAGAAGACGAAGGTCAGCAGCAGCGTGTGATAGGGCTGGCTGGCCCAGTCAAAGAACCACCAGCCCCAGACCCGCCTGCGATCGATCGTCATGTCCGTCCCTCATGGCTTTTCCGTCATAAGGAACAGAGCCCGTCAGAGTGGCAAGTGAAGTTTCGCGTCATCCGGGATGACGGGGGGCCAGGGCCGCGTCGCATCCGCCGCGATCCAGGCCGCGATCCAGTCGGGCAGGGGCGGACTGTCGGGGGCGTGGCCCAGGGCCTCCATGACGCGGGCGGGGGCGACGATCCCCTGGGCCGAGGTCACGGCCGAGCGGATCATCACCTGGTTGCAGCATTCCGTGCCCTTCCACATGGACTGCTCCATATAGACGAAGCGCGCGTCCCAGCCCACCATGCGCGAGATCATGGTGAAGCGTTCGAACGCCCGGACACGGCGGCGATAGCGGGTCGAGTTCCCCGCCACCGTGATGCCCCAGCCATTCGCCCGCAGCACCGGCACCAGCCCGGTCCGCCGCGCCAGCGGGATGCGGCCCAGATCGAACAGGGTCAGGGTGCGGCCGTTGTTCAGCTCCCACCAGGGGTCCAGGTCCCAGGGCCAGCACATGTGCGTGGACACATGCGTGCCCAGGGGGTCCAGGGCGGGGGCATTGCGGAACTTGACCAGTTCCTTGGCAAAGCGGATCAGCGGATACATGGAGGGGCCTTTCGTCAGCAGGCCTTTCGGGGGCGGGCCTTTCGTTCTGCCCCGTGGGTGGCCCGCGATCACGCGGGCGTCAAGCCGGACGCGGCGGCATCCGGTCGCGCCCCGCTTGCGTCCCGCCTTACGCGCGGCCATACAGGGCCCGAACGCGCGCGCAGCCAAGGAGACGACCATGGGAACCCTGTACGAAGCCCTGCAACTGATCCTGCAGGTCCTGTGGTTCATCATGATCGTGCACATCATCATGTCCTGGCTGATCAACTTTCAGGTGCTGAACCTGCGCCAGCCTCTGGTCGCGCAGATCTGGGACGGCCTGAACCGGCTGCTGGAGCCGATCTATCGCCCGATCCGGAACATCCTGCCCAATACCGGCGGGCTGGATCTGGCGCCGCTGGTCGTCTTCATCATCATCATCATCGCGCAGCGCGCCCTGGCGAACAACGCGGGCTTCTTCTACGGCATGTGATGTCAACGGACCTGCTGCGCCAGGTCTGGGGATTCGACGGTTTCCGCCCCGGACAGCAAGAGATCGTCGAGGCGGTGGCCGCAGGCCGCGACGTGCTGGCGATCATGCCGACGGGCGGCGGCAAGTCGCTGTGCTTCCAGCTGCCCGCGCTGATGCGCGAGGGCGTGACGGTGGTCATCTCTCCGCTGATCGCGCTGATGCGGGACCAGGTGCGCGCGCTGCGCGAGGCGGGGGTCGAGGCGGGCGCACTGACCAGCGGCAACACCGAGGCCGAGACCGACGCGGTGTTTTCGGCCATCTCCGAGGGGCGGCTGAAGGTGCTGTACATGGCGCCCGAACGGCTGGCATCCGGGGGCACGGTGAACCTCTTGCGCCGGGCGGGCGTCACGGCGATCGCGGTTGACGAGGCGCATTGCGTCAGCCAGTGGGGCCATGACTTTCGCCCCGACTATCTGCGCATCGGCGATCTGAAGCGCACGCTGGACGTGCCGCTGGCGGCCTTCACCGCCACCGCGGACGTGGAAACGCGTGCCGAGATCGTCACCCGCCTGTTCGACGGACAGGCCCCCGTGACCTTCCTGCGCGGCTTCGACCGGCCGAACATCCGGCTGGCCTTCCAGCCCAAGAACAGCCCCCGCACCCAGGTCCTGGCCTATGCCGCCGCGCGCCGGGGACAGTCGGGCATCATCTATTGCGGCGCCCGCGCGCGGACCGAAAGCCTGGCGCAGGCGCTGCGAGAGGCGGGGCACCCGGCCATCGCCTATCACGCGGGGCTGGAGGCCGAGGCCCGGCGCGAGGCCGAGGCGCGCTTTCAGACCGAGGACGGGCTGATCGTCGTGGCGACCGTGGCCTTCGGCATGGGCATCGACAAGCCCGACATCCGGTGGGTGCTGCACGCCGACCTGCCGAAATCCATCGAAGGATACTATCAGGAGATCGGGCGCGCGGGCCGCGACGGCGATCCGGCGGATACGCTGACCCTCTACGGTCCCGACGACATCCGCCTGCGCCGCACCCAGATCGACGAGGGCCTGGGCGACAGCGCCCGCAAGGCCGGCGATCATGCACGTCTGAACGCGCTTTTGGGCCTGGCCGAGGCCACGGGATGCCGCCGCCGCCGCCTGCTGGCCTATTTCGGCGAGGAGATGGACCGCGACTGCGGCAATTGCGACTTGTGCCAGAGCCCGCCCAAGCTGTTCGACGGGACGCTGGCGGTCCGCAAGGCGCTGTCGGCGATGGTCCGCACCGGGGAGTGGTTTGGCAGCGGCCACCTGATCGACATCCTGACCGGTACCACCACGGACAAGGTCCGCGAGCGCGGCCATGACCAGCTGCCGACCTTTGGCGTGGGGCGCGAACACGGGCGCGGGCAGTGGCAGGCGATCTTCCGGCAGATGATGGGCCTGGACCTGTGCCGCCCCGACCCGGAACGCCACGGCGCGCTGCACCTGACCGAGACCGCGCATCCGATCCTGCGCGGCGAGGAGAGCGTGACGCTGCGCGAGGACACGACCAAGGGCGCCAAGCCCGCCAACGTCCTGCGCACCCAGGTATCGGAGGAGGACGAGCCGCTTCTGTCCGCGCTGAAGGCCAAGCGGCGCGCCCTGGCCGAGGCGGCGCGCGTGCCGGCCTATGTCATCTTCCCCGACCGCACCCTGATCGAGATGGCCGAGAAGCGGCCGCAGGACCTGGACCAGATGGCGCGGGTCGGCGGCGTGGGGGCAAAGAAGCTGGACAGCTTTGGCCGCGCCTTCCTGGAGGTCATCGCGGGCGCGCAGCCCGAGATGCACCCGGCACGGCGCGACCTGGCCGGGCGTCCCGAAGGCGCGCTGTTCGACCGGCTGATGGCCGTGCAGCTGGACCTGCAGCGCGGCCCCGACGGCACCGACAAGCCGCTGTCCTGTTCGACCGCCCAGATCAAGCGCATCGCGGAAAGCCGCCCCGCCGGCGTCGATGGACTGGCGCGCCACCTGGACGCGCCGCGCATGGAGCGGTTCGCCGACGCCTTCCTGGCCGAGATCGAGCGCGTCGAATAATTCGCGCCGCGCCTGTAACGAACAGGTGCCCTGCAGCGAACAGTCAACCGAACGTGATGCATCATTTGCGCAACCCCCTGCGTGGATCATGCGATAACGCAGGGGTACCGCCCCGTTGGGGCAGCCCGATCGGAGGACATGATGAAGCTGAACTGGTCTGACGTCACGCCGCACAGGATCTTTCTGGACCGTCGAAAATTCATGGCCGCAGGGGCCGCCGCCGTGGCCCTGCCCGGACTGGTCCGCGCGCAGACGATCAATGCACGCCCGTCCCCGCTGTCGACCGACCAGACGCCGAACACCTTCGAGGAGATCACCAACTACAACAACTTCTACGAATTCGGGACGGGCAAGGAGGATCCGGCGCGCAATGCGGGCGCGCTGACCACCGATCCCTGGTCCGTGGAGGTGGCGGGCCTAGTCGACCGCCCCGGCAGCTATGGCGTCGAGGATCTGGCCCCCGACAACGCGCTGGAGGAACGCATCTATCGCCTGCGCTGCGTCGAGGCGTGGTCGATGGTCGTTCCGTGGATCGGCGTGCCGCTGGCATCCGTGCTGGCCAAGGTCGGCGTCCAGCCCAGTGCCAAGTTCGTCGAGTTCGAGACGCTGGTGCGCCCCGAAGAGATGATCGGTCAGCAACGCGCTATTCTGGACTGGCCCTATCGCGAGGGTCTGCGTTTGGACGAGGCGATGCACCCGCTGACGATCCTGGCCACGGGTCTGTACGATCAGCCCATGCCCAACCAGAACGGCGCACCGATCCGCCTGGTGGTGCCGTGGAAATACGGGTTCAAGTCGATCAAGTCGATCGTGCGCATCAACCTGCTGGAGCAGGAACCCGTGAACACTTGGAAGCAGCTGCAGGCCAGCGAATACGGATTCTATGCCAATGTGAACCCGCAGGTCGATCACCCGCGCTGGAGCCAGGCGACCGAACGCGTCATCGGCGCTGGCCTGTTCGGCGGGCGCAAGGAGACGCTGATGTTCAACGGATACGGCGATCAGGTCGCCTCGCTTTACGCGGGAATGGATCTGTCGGTGAATTACTGATGATCCGCGGCATCAACAACGCGCTGCGGCGCATTCCGGTCTGGGCGGTCTGGCTGGCGGGGGCGGTGCCCTTTGCCGTGCTGCTGTGGGACATCTTCACCGGCGGCCTGGGCGTCGATCCCGTGCAGGAGGTCGAACACCGCCTTGGCCAGACCGCGCTGTACTTCCTGATCGGCGGCCTGGCGGTCACGCCATTGCTGCGACTGACGGGCGTGTCGTTGATGCGGTTCCGCCGCGCGATCGGGGTGATCTGTTTCGCCTATGCATTGCCCCATGTCCTAGCCTGGGTCGTTCTGGACATGGGACTGCTGTGGGGACAGATGGCCCGTGACATCCTCAAGCGGCCCTACCTGCTGTTCGGGATGGGATCGTTCCTGATCCTGATCGCGCTGGCCGTGACGTCGAACAACCTGTCGCTGCGGCGCATGGGTGGGCAGGCGTGGCGACGCCTGCACAAGCTGGTCTATGTTGCAGCCCCCCTTGCCGCGATGCATTGGCTGTGGGCCATCAAGGTCAACGAGATCGCCCCGATCTTCTGGGCGGCGGTGATCGCGCTTCTGCTGGCCTCCAGGCTTGTGATTCGTCGCCCGATGTCCTGGACCCGCCCCGCAAGGGCCTGACTTTTCCTTTTATTTCAGTAAGTTGCAAGAAAACTGACCGGCTGACACGTTTTTTTCACAAAACCTGCTTGCGTCCCCCGGCGGCTAGGCCTAAACACCGCTTCACC
>NZ_JXYF01000086.1:0-31020 GCF_000967735.1 Paracoccus sp. S4493 | reverse complement strand
TGGCGGCGGCTTTGGGCGGCAGCTGCGCCGCCGCGGGTGCATGGGGAAAAGGTGCCGCTTTACAGGATGGATTTGACCACAGCCCACTCGCGTCCCTTCGCACTATGGGGGCCGTTCCGCTCGCGGTCTGCAAGCCCGTGGCCTCAAGGGCCACGGGTGGACAAATCCAACTTAGTCAGACTGGCGATGCCGCAGAAAAGACAGAAGCTCCGAAAGGAGCCCTTGGTTCGGCTTTACTCGGATGCACCGCAAGATACCGGGAAAGGTGTTCCGGTATTCAATTGGTAGGTTTGACCGCCAGCAGTCAGTTTCAGTTCAGACCCACTTTGTAAGATAGCAATGATCTGCTGCCAGTCCGCTTTGTCCCTCGATACTGCTGTTCCAGCGATCATGGTGCCCGCGAAGGTATTCCCCTCAGACTCAAGGGTATAAGGTCCTTTCAACCACTGACCTTGAATGTCCACTTGAAGGTGGTTGGTCGGCGGAATGAATGCGCCGTCAGGGTCACAGACGGCAGTCAGGGCGATGCCGTCAGCGGATGCAGTATAGATGTGAAGCCCGCGAAAATCGGTCGTCTCATCCCATGCGAATGCAGGCGATGCAACAGCACAGAAAACCATGACGGCGGTAGCAATGCGAAATGTCATTTCATGTAATCCTTGATGGTCTGATCGAGACTGGAAAACCACGCGGGTTCGATCTGGCCTAACAGGAGCTTCGAGCGTGGCGCTTTCGCTCCGCCCCGAACCTGCGCTTGTATTGCTTGAAGGGTTTCAGATTTGACGGCGACCGTCGTGCGAAGGCTCCACCCGCCAGCACCTGATGCCTCAGCAACCTGGGCAACATAGCGCGGTTCAAAGGTCACTTTTGAAAGCTGATTGAAAGCTGACCTCATGATGCCTTGAACATCGACGCCGCTTGATTGCAGTTTCGTCAGTGGTTCGACATGCCGCTCCAAAACCCTCAGTCGCAGGGTGATCGAGAGTGTTGTTGAGTTCCGCTTCCGAGGCGGCACGACAAGATCTACCAGCTCGACGGCAGCGTCAGGTGCTGCTTCCTTTTCATCAGCAGGGTTGCTTGTCGGGGCCGTATCTTCGGGCGTAACAGGGCTGCGGTCATCGTTCGGGGCAGGTGTGGGCGTTCCCTCGTTAGACACAGCATCTTCGGACTGCATCTCAGCTGCCGGTCGGGGCGGTTCCACAACCTGCTGGCGCTTTTGAGTGAAAGCGTTGACTGCATTTTCATCCAGCGGCTTGAGAATGGATTCCCGCGCAGCTTTTTTAGGTTTATGAAAGCCCGTTGCATCTTCACGGGTTGTTTTGATCAACTGACGTGCCATTTTACTGCCTCATTTTCCGACCACTGAAGACATTGTTGATAAGGGTGATCGCGTGAGACATTGCGACTTCCCAATGTGTAACCCTGACACGATCCTTTGGATTATCACTTGCCCGCATCTTTTCAATGATGGCCCCGAGGACGCCCTTTTCATCCATTTCCCGATATTGCGCTTTTTCTGGCACCATCGTGTAGAGGGGATTGAACTCGTCAATTATCTCATAATGGCGTTCAAACTCCCGCTCTCCGACTTTATCCGGCTTTGGATTTCCTCTGACATGGGTGAACAGACCAGGTTGAACACGCGCCATGACGATATGAAGGACGGGCAAAGCGCGAGGGTCCTCTGAGCGCGCTTTGAGATCGTTATACCAAGACAGAGTTTCATGAGCGCGTTTTCTGTCTCCCTTGGCATTCATGCAGGGAACGAGAAGAACATCCGACACGCTTGCCAGCTCCACAGCATAATCGACGCCCTCGCCCTTGGTGTCGATGATGATGAAATCAACTTCGGCTTCGTGCTTTTCGATAAGCTCAAACAGTTCGTCACCCGTCTCGGCACGACGTGCCACGAGCTTCTCGTCTGTCAGATTGTTTTCGATACCGGTCTGCCACCACTCTACCGAGTCGTCGCTTTCGTCCATGTCGATCAAGAGACATCTCTTGCCGGTGAAAAGAAACGCTGACGCCATCAGCTTCGTCATCGTTGACTTGCCCGCCCCGCCCTTCTTGCTCATCATGCTGATCACGATTGCCATTCGGTCACTCCCTTTGCGGATGTTTCAGCCTGACCGCGCAGTCTGATCCCCTAGCCCCTACCATTACCTCGTAAGCCAAACCAAAATGTCATGTCAATATGTCATGGCATGAATGAATGTCATTAGTGCGCGTCATTAGTTCATGTCATGATTGCATGGCGTGACGTAACAGACAAAGATCATGGCAGGTGGGAATGTAATAGAGGCATGGCATAATATCCTGACATAGAGGCACAGCATAATGTCACGACTTTTAGTCTGGCACATTGCTCTGTCTTACTGTCATGGCACAACATCATGTCATAAAGTCATGTATTATTGTCATGTCATAACGTCTCGACACAAAGTCATGACATTACAGTTGGGCATGGGATAACGGCATAAAACAATGGCATATGTTCATACCATGAAAACATGACATGGTGTCATGGCATGAAATCATGGCGTTCATGCATGTCATAATGTCATGTCACACTGTCACGTCATGGGCTCTGGATATGCCCCCGCATGGGTCCTTAGGTAGCAGCGCGAGACCATGGCGCGACCGTAGAGCCTCTGGATTGGCGCTAGGGGCCGGGTTTTGGTTTTCCGCACCCCGACAAGGGCCAGCGCCCTTTCGCCCCCTCAGCGCCTCTCTCCGCGCCTCTGGGGCTGTCCCTCGGCTGCATGCTTTGCTGCACCCTCGGTCCAGGCACCGGCGACGAGCCGCCGGTAAATTGAATTCCACCCTCGCCCAAAAGCCGAATTCCTTGACAGTCTTCGTCTTTTGGGCGAGGGTGGAATGGTTGATTGGTGGCAAGAAATGCAACCGTAATTTTTTACACTTTGGACATGGCCGGAAGAACGAAGAAGATCACGCCCGCCGACGAAAAGAAGATCGTCGCATCCGTCCGTGCTGGCGTGCCCGTGGCCGTGCTGGCGAAGACCTACGGCGTGACGCGGCCGACCATCTACCGGGCCATCCGCAGCTTCCACGACAAGGCCAAGGTCTCCGACACGAACACCGCGCCCGTGTCCTTCACGGTGAACCGGGACAGCCTTCTGGCCTTCGATGCGTTCACGGGACGGCTTGGTTTGAAGAGCCGGGCCGATGCCTTGCGGCGCGTGTGTTGTGTTCCGGCCGGGTTTTTAGAGCCTGATCCGGACCTGGCCGATGCCCTGCGCGACGTGGCGCGGGAGTTGTCCGCCATCGGTCGGAACGTGAACCAGCTGGTCGCCACCAAGAATTACGAGGTCCGGCGGGGAGAGAAGCTGAAGCTCAGCAAGTCGCAGCAGCAGGTTCTCAGTGACCTTCTCGATCACATCGACCGTGTGTCCACCCAGGTCCGCGAGATGGAAGGCAAGCGGGCCTCGGAGACGGTCCGCCGCTTCGTGGCCGGGATGAAGGGGGCGGACGATGGGACGGACTAGTTCTGTCGCTGGTGTTTCCACCCGGCTTTTCGAGGAGGGTTGGGACAGGGGTAAAGGCGGCCGTCAGCTTGCCGGTGCCCGGCAGATGGCGCGTGCGGCGCAGGGGGCGTCGCCTGCGTTCTTCAAGATGATCCGCACGGGCGGCTGTGCCTCCAAGGGGCAGCTGTCGTCCCAGTTCAACTACCTGTTCAGCAAGAGCGTGGATGTGCATGATTCACGCGGTCTTCTGGACGGCGAGAAGCGCCTGACGCCGGAGCAGATCGAGCGGGCCGTGGCGCGCTGGACCGACGACTGGCAGGGCCAGTTGAACGCGGCCCGGACGAGCCACATGGTCATGTCGTTTCCACGGAATGCCAAGTCCCAGCATGTCAGCATGATTGCCGGGGAAATCTGCAAGGAGAAGCTGGGCGGGCGGTTCGACTACATGATCGCGGTTCACACCGACAGCCCGAACAAGAACCCGCACGCCCATATCATCGTCAATCGGCGGGGCAGGGAGCCGGGGGATTATTTCACGCTCCGGCAGGGCACTGAATACACCTACCAAGCCTTCAAGGAGGCGATGGTGGATCATGCCGCCCGCTACGGCATCCAGCTTGAGGCCACGACGCGTTTGCAGCGTGGTCATATCCAATACCCCCCCACCGATGGCGCGTGGCGGCGGGCACAGGAAAAGGCAGTGACGACAGGCACTGCCTTCGAGGCCCCTTCGGGGACGCCTCGCGTCGGGGACGCGCTGCGCCGCGCCACCGACGAGGTTCGCGACTGGTCCCTGCGCTACCGCGAATTCGCCAGCTTTGCTTCGCTGAGCAACATGCAGGATCTTGCTACCGCATTTGAGAAGGCATCTGCCGTCCTGTCCCAGGGTGGCGTCATTTTAGCTAAGGGAGACGCTTACATGTCTGTCGAAGAAGACTTTGATAAAGCCGCCGCCGATCTGAGGCGCGCTGTCGATAGCGCGGAGGTTCGCATTGCAGACGCGGCCCCGAACCATCGCCCGGCGATGGAACGCAAGCTGGCCGAGGCGCTGTCCTCGGTGGAGCATCTGCAACCACTCGGTGCCCGGTCGCGCGATCTGAGCGAGACCGCCAGCGAGGAGGGCATCTATTCGGCGCAGAACGTCGAGGGGGTGAACGCCCGCTTTGCAGTCGATGGTCGTTCCAAGCTGGCAATGGCCCTGGACGGAACCGGGATTGATCCGGTCGAGGTCGAGGCCCGGATGCGGCTTGGGGCCAATTCCGCGGCGCTGGAAACCCGTTGGGTCCAGCAGGATTTGCAAAGCGTGGCTGATTTGCGCGGGCTCAATCTGCGCGATGAGGCGCAGCTGGAGCAGGCCATCGCGGTGGTGGACCATGCCTACGACCGAGTGGCGGCGGACTACGGTGTTGATGACGCCATCTATCAGCGCGCGGCGGCACAGCGTGGTGTTAGCCATGAGCAGGGCGTGAACAATGTTCATCCCATCCGTGAGCAGTTGAATGAAGCCGGTCAGGTGGATGCAGGACCGGATGCCAAGGGGCAGCTTGAGCGGTCGCGGGAGGCGGAGGCGCTTGAATACGCACCAGGCACGTCCATTGGCTCGCGTGACGGCATCGGCCGCGATCATTCCGATCTGAGGCAGCATGCCAGCCCTGTCGGCGCAGACGACGAACGCAAGCTGCGCGAGGCTGTCGAGAAGGCGTTGACCCGCGAGGAACTGGCCGCGCTCAAGAACGGCGATGCGTCGGTCCTGCGCGGCGTGGGCGACCGGCAGGACCAGCTGACCATAGCACGCGATTACCTGCGCGCCACCAACGATCCAGGCGCGCAGCAGGGCATCGAGCGTGTGAACGACGCGCTGACCGCCGAGCGTGACCGCGTTCGTCAGGAACGCGGCCATGAAGGAGGCGGCCATGAGTAAGCTGCACATTCCCGGAGGCGTTCTTCTGTTCGCCCTGGTGGGCACAAGTCTCGCCTATGTCGTCGGAACCGGCTTTCTGTCATTCCGCTATGGTTTTAACGGCGAGTATCTGGATTGGACCTGGATCGCGACCGGATACTTCGCCCTCAAGAACAATGACCCGCAAGCCTTCCGGATTATCAATCTGATCTGGGGCGGCTTCATCATCCTGTCGCTTCTGTTCTCGGCACAGGTGCTGACCGACAAGCTGACCACCTTCGGTCGGGCGGATTGGCAGAGCCGTCGCCAATTGAGGGCCAACAAGTTTTTCGAGAAGCCGGGACGCGGCTTTGTGGTCGCAAAAATGGGATCGCCAAAAAGCCGGGCCAAATTCCTGTGTTCGGCATCCTTTCCGCATTGCCTCATGGTGGCCCCGACCGGTTCGGGTAAGGGCATCGGCTTCGTGGTGCCGAACCTGCTTCTCTCGACGGGGAGTGCAGTCGTTCTCGACGTGAAGGGCGAGAACTTCGAGCTGACCAGCCGTCATCGCCGGGCGATGGGGGACAAGGTGTGGCGCTTTGCGCCGCTGGACTGGGGCAAGCCGAGCCACCGCTACAATCCCCTCGACCGGATCACGGCGCTTCCGGACCCGGACCAGAGGCAGATGGAAATTCGCCTGCTGGCAGAGCTGTTCCTGCAAACCGAAGATGACAGCATGAAGGGACTTCTGGATGGCGGCATCGACTTGTTCGTGGCCTGCGGCATCTTCGCGATGGAACGCAACAAGGCGACCCTGGGCGAGATTTACCGGCTGGCATCGGCGGGTGGCGACAAGCAGAAGCAATACCTGATCTATGCCGACAAGGTGAAAAGCCCTGCCGCGAAGCTGATGTTCGAGCGGCTGGCATCGACCAACGACCGCACCCTGACGTCTTATCTATCGCTCTTGATGACCTCTGGCCTCAGCTTGTGGTCCAACCCTGCAATCGACCGGGCGACGGAAACGAGCGATTTCAGTTTCCATGATTTCCGCCGCACGCCGCAGACCGCGTATTTCATTGCCCCGCCGCATGACAAGATCAAGGCGCTTGCGCCGCTGGTCCGGCTGTTCTTCTCAGACCTGCTGTCCAGCCTACACACACATGAGCCGGGGGAGGATGAACCCTGGCCCGTGATGATCATGCTGGACGAGTTCGACATGCTTGGCCGCATGCCGATCGTGGCGGACAGCATCAAGACCCTGCGCTCTTATGGCGGAAACCTGGCGATCGTCACTCAGACCATTCCGGCGCTGGACAAAATCTATGGCGAGGACACCCGGCTGTCGCTGCAAGGCGGGGCAGGGGTGAAGATCTACCTGGCACCCGCCGATCCGCGCACCAAGGCGGAGCTGTCGGCGGCCGTGGGCAAGACTACGAAGAAGGTCACGGCACGGTCGAAGACCATCGGCAAAGGACCGTTCCAAGGAACCAATATTTCTGAGCGGACCGAGGATCGCGATCTGCTGACAGAAGATGACGCTGGCCGTTTGGGTGAGAATACAGTGGTCATTATCGCCAATGGTCAGCATCCGATCAAAGCAACCCGGATCAAGTATTTTGAGGACCGGGTGCTGAAACCTATCTTTCTTGCGCAGAAAGGACCGCTGCCCGCCCCCGATCCGAAGGACGCAGCCATTCGTGATCTTCAGGGTAATCTAGTGCGTGCTGTCGCACAAATCGACGACCTGTCAAATCAGGTGCAAACCATCGCGCAGCAGCGCAGTCGTATCCGACCTGTTCTGCCTGAAGGTCCGTTTGGTCAGGTTCAAAATAAGGAAAATGGCGATGATAATTCAGGCAGTTCGAGGGATGCTCTCAACGAGAGCGTTCAGAAGCCTCGCGTTCCCAAGCGAATGAGGAAGGTCAATATGTCAATCCGCCCCGATGATCTGGTTGGCAGCGGTGACGACAATGTTAGGGCATTGATCCAGACAACTGTAAAAGTCGATAAGATCACTCCTGACGACGATGGTGCAGCCGTTGCAGCTGCCGAATAAAGAAACGGGCGGCCAATGGCCGCCCGTTTCTTTAAACCTCAGCATCATCACTGGATCAGAAGATCGTCCACGGTGCCCCCGGCAGTCAGGTGATCCTTCACCCAACGCGGCTGACGCCCCCGTCCTGTCCAGGTCTCGGACGTATTGTCAGGATTGGCGTATTTTGGCGCAACAGCCGCCTTGGGGGCCTTTCCATTCGCCAGAAGGTCCTTGAGCGAAAATCCGTGTTCCTCGGCCGCTTTCTGCGCGGCCGTTATGGCCTGTTCTCTTTTCCTGGCCTCAAAGCCGTCGATCTGGCGACCGACCGCCTTGTGAAGATCGCGAAGCTCTTTCAGCGACATATTTTCAAGATCGAAATTCATCGCGGTTCCTTTTCTAAAAGTAAGGGCAGCCAAAGGCTGCCCTTCTGTCCCTCGCTTATGCGAACATTATTTTCCGAGTATGCGGGCTTTATCCTGCATTCTATTGATTGATGCTGCAACCCCTGTGGTCGCCTGAAAAACAGATGGGTGTGCTGCAAATGCTTGTCCGGCGCGACCGACAGCATTCTCACCACGCACCGTTTGCGCTGGAATTTTGGAGAGAGCGACTGCGCCCTGGCCTGCCTTAGCTGTGTTTCTCACGGCGTTCAAAGATGTTTTTGAATTGTTCATGAAAGTTCTTCCAGTAGCAATGACCCCCATCGCATGTATTTGTCCCGAAACACTACTGACGATACTTGGAAGGAGGGCAACACAGATCAATATAAGGATCATAAGCACGATGAAAGGAATGAAAGCGCCGATGCTGTCGTAAGTATCTGTCCCAATCCTGTTTATCATGTCGTTGCCCATGGACAGCATGATCGAGAAGATCGAGGCTATGAACAGGGGATAGAGTGACCAGCTGATGCAGGAAGAAAGCCAGCGTTCAAAGAATCCCTTCGTCGCCTCGAACAGCGTCATTGCAATCATGACAGGGGCCAGCCCCAGCAATACCGTGATGACCACCTTCGGGAACAGGATCATCAAAGCAGATACGGCCGCAACAGAGCCGATGAGCAAGGATGAAATGCCCATCATGATCATGGTGCCGAACCAGCCGCCCATTTCCCGTCCGATGGTCGTGGCCGCTCTCGCAAAACTATCCAGCATTTCATCAATGGCTACAGCAAACCCGTCCGTAATCGTCGGCCCGCTCAGGCCGTCGCCGCTGGAAGCCAAAATACCGCCAGCGGTTGCCTCGATTGCACTGAGAATGCCGTTTGCCACCGCCCAGAATTGATTCCAGTTCCAGGCGAATATTCCAATCAAAGCCAACTTGATCATCAGGCCAATACAATGCGCCCATGCCATGGGGCGCAGCTGAAGCATCATGTTAATACCGACAAGAGCTACTGCCAGGACGGCCATATATCCGACAAGGGTGCCCGATGCTTCAACCAAACCAAGGAAAGTCGACCTCGCAGCGTTTTCAAGAAATCGTTCGGCAGAGTCCACAATCAGCGCCACAACCGACATATTATTGACCCCGCGATTGACTGCAAATTGTCAGCGCATCGAAGTGTTTCGAGCTTGCTTGCCGTAATGCTTTACGCCTCAGGTCAGCAATTTCAGCGTTACTCTTCCCTTCGGTTATTTGCTGATATTGCCAATCTGCCTCATCCCATGATGGATACTCAATATTGCAAGGGCATGAATTCGTATCAATAATTTCAGTAAATCGTAGTGCGTCGTATAGATCGGTAAGGAGCAATGATTTTCTGGCGTCGGCAGGTGGCAGGTCCATTGCCCATTCCGGGCGTGGAGGCTTCACGCATCCATAACGTGTTGTCTCACCCCCAGCCTGGGGCTTTGACAGATCGGGCATGGTAAAATCCATGAAGTCCCGCTCGGCCTGTGTCAGCTGCGGCTCGGTCTGGGCTTGTGCAAATTGCACATCGCCCATTCGCGCGGTGGATGCAGTCTCGGCAGGGAGCCAGCTGTTAAGGACGGCGCCACCGATCGCCACACCGACAGCAAGCGACGAGAGAGCGATGACAAGGGTCTTCTGATCAAACATGGCTCGTATCTCCATTGTCCCCGGCGTCAGGGATGTAAAATTCCAGCACGCCCCGATCGCCGCCGGCGCGACCCGTCTGGATCACCACGTCGATCGAGCTGGCGATATAGCGCAGCGTGTCCGCATAGGTCAGCGGCAGTTCCGACTTCAGCGCCATGATGGCGAGCTTCGATAGAGCCAGCTTTGGGGTTTCGGCATGGATGGTCGTCATCGACCCGCCGTGGCCGGTGTTGATGGCCTCGATGAAGGTCATAGCCTCCTTGCCGCGAACCTCGCCCACGATCAGCCGGTCAGGCCGCATCCGCAGACAGGAGGTCAGCAGAATGTCCGGCGTCCTGGTCTTGCTGTCCCGATCCGCAATCAGTGTCACCACATTGGGCTGCGTTGGCACCAGTTCGGCGGCGTCTTCAATGGTGATCATCCGCTCGCTGTCGCTGACATAGGACAGCATCTTGCGGGCAAAGACAGTCTTGCCGCTGTCGGTCGCACCAGCGATCAAGGCATTCATCTTGTGGTGGACGATGAATGCCATGGCCGCGTCAATGTCGCCGGAGGCTGCCAGTTTTTTCAATTCCCGCTTGGTTTCCGCGCGGGCCTGGTCCACCGAGTATTCCTGACCATGCAGATATTTTACCCGGATCTTGTCGAGGGGCAGGGACGAGAAGAACCGCATCGAGATTGCAGCACCCGACAAAACGGCAGGCTCTGCCACCACCTGCGCGCGGATCGGGCGGCCCCGATAGACCACGGAGGTCGAGATGATCGGCGCATCCCGGCCAAGGGTCAGCGTGCCCGCACTTGCGATGCGGCGGCCCAGGTCCATGACTTCCTGTTGGTTCATCGGTGCGCGGGTTTCCAGCTTCATCGCCGGATCGCCGTGTTCCAGCGACCAGATGCGGCCGTCCGGGTTGATGGCGATTTCCACCAAGGCGGGGCTGTCGATGACAGCCCCGATGCGGGACAAGGCTTCATCCAGATAGCTGCCATGGCTCATGTCATCCATGATCAGAATATCTCCAGATCGCGGTCCACCATGACGGTGATCCGGGTGCCTTGGTTCACGGTGATCGTCGGCGGCATCGAGACATACTTGCCGATGGCAGACTCTGTTGCGCCGGTGACGGCATTGGACACGCCGGTCGCGGGATCGTTGGAACCGCCCGTGGAAATGGTCACGCCCCCGTCGCCGCTGTCGTCCTGCAAGGCCGAAGGGATGGCCGAGATTGTGGAAATCAGAGCCGCCGCCCCAAGCCTACGGAAGAAGTGATTGTTGACCTTGCCGGTGGTTCCGGAACGGCCCAAGGCATCGCCACCGAAGGAGCTGATCTGCACCGACTGGTTGTCGGGCATGATGATGCGTTCCCATGCCACCAGAAGCCTGTTCTGGCCTGTTTCGACATCAGCTGAATAGCTGCCGATCAGACGCGACCCGCGCGGGATCAGGATGCGCGATCCGTCATAGGCCACCACATCGGTTGTCACGAGGCCCCGGATCGGACCTTGAAGCGTGGAGTCTATAGCTGTTTCCAGAACCGCCTGGATCATCGTGCCCTGCGTGACGGTATTGGACGGGTTCACGATGATTTCCGCGCGCTGGACCTGCACCGGACGCCCGGCATCGCGCACGAATTGGGCATCATCGCTGAGACGCGCCGCCTGCTGCGCAGCCGCCCCGTCTCCCAGACCCGCCGCATCGGCGATGGCACCCCCTGCGCCGCCGCCGCCGAGGGCAACCATGGAAGACTGCAACCGGGCCTCTTCCAATTGGGCCGCCTCGTCAGCGGCCTGACGGCGCTGCGTGAGCAGATCGTCATCGCCACCCGGCATCACGCTCTGGCCGTTTTGCAGCCGCAGCATGTCCAGATCGTTCTTCAACTCGGCAATTTCGAGGTTACGGCTGCTGAGTTGTTCGTTCAGTTCCTGCTCGCGCGATTGTGCCTCGTTGCGCAGATGGTCCAGCTCGCCGCGCATTTGGTCGAGAGCTTGCGTGTCCACGACAGGTTCACCATCGGCATCCTCGGCCGGGGCCTCGGACAGCCGGTCGATCTGGTCCTGCAAGCCCCGGATCAGCTCGACCACTTCGGAATTGTCGCTGCCAGCCGCAGGGGCAGGGGCCGGTTCAGGCTCTGCAACCTCGACCGCCGCCGGCACGGCGGACGGGGGATTTTGCAGATCGCCAAAGCCGCTGCCCTCGTTCTGGAACTCCTGGGCTTCACGGACGGTCATATCCGCTGCGCCGTCAGGGAGCGAATAGACATAGACCAGCCCGGCGATAGCCACACCGCCGCACAGAAGCCCGGCCATCTTGGCAGCCTTTGCCGCAGGCCGGGCCTTGGGTTGATTGCGCGGATTGGATTTCTCCAGCGCCGCCAGCCGTTCGCGCAGGTCTGCCGTTTCTTGTTCGCTCATTGCACCAACCTCACGGCTTTCATCATCCCCACCGTCGATTCAACGGTCCCCAAGCGCAGCATCCAGAACGGGCTGGTGCCTGTCACGCGCACCACGCCATCGGGCATGGTCTGAGAATTGACCGTGATTTCCTGTCCAGCCGTGACCTTGAAGATCGCAGGCAATTCGCCGTTGCGCCGAAACTTGAAGTAGGTGAAGGCCCCATCATCCCAGACTTGCGTGGGGGTGGTGCCGTTCACGATGCTGCCGCCATAGTCGTAATTCAGCGGCCCACGGGCGACCTGGCGGTTGGCGGGCGTGGCGCTGCCCGAGCCGCGCGGGTAGGTGAAGCGCACCACGGAGAACTGCGCCGAGGTAGTTTCCGAGACTTCAAAGTAATACTGCCGCTTGTTGGTATAGACGTTGATGTTCGTGGCGGCGCCGCTGGTCGTGGGTTTCATCACGAAGGCGCTGCCACCGGGCACCGCATCGAAATTGAAGCTGACGGTATCGCCCGCGACCACGGAGGTGATTTCTTCATCCGGGCCGAACTCCACGGACGTGACTCGGCCTACCTGCGTCTGGACGCGGTAGACCTGTCCATCGACCCATTGGGCATAGCGGACACGGGCATCGAGATTGCCCGCCCGAGGGGTCACTTCGGCCAAGGCGCTCGACGCCCCCATGCTGGCCGCGCACAGGGCAATGGCAAGACAAGTGCCGCGCATCATTGGATCTCCGATCTGTCAGACGTGATTGCGTATTCGTAGACTGAGAAGCCGAACGGGTTGGTCCAGACATCCTCAAGCGAACGGGCCTCGGTCGTGTCGTAACGGAAGGCCAGTGTCGCCGTGAACAGACCCCGAGTTTCCCCATCACTGTCCTGCAGCCGCTTGCGCAGCCGGACCTGGGCCCGATCATTGGTGATCTGCGTAACCGACAGAACTTCCACATCCATGCGCGCATTCGCACCGTATTTACGTTGCGGATAGTCCGGGTTTTCCGACGACCAGAGGCTGCGCATGGATTGCAGCGCCGCCCCCGACGACCGGGCCAGCACCGAGCGGACCCGAAGGTCATTGTCGAGCATGCTGTAGGTTTCCCGGTCGCGCACATAGGCGTGGACCAACGACTGCACGACAGCATCGCGGTTGCTGACAGAGACTGTTTGCAGGTTCACCATCGGCAGCGCCATGCCGCTGGACGGATCGAACGGCACCAGGACCGGGGCGGGCGTCTCATGGCTGGCCGCGATCACCGCCGCCATGATGCAGCCGATGGCACCGAAGCCCCATCCGGCGACCCCGAACTTCTGCCAGAAGGCACCGCGCCGCCGCTCGCCGTAGATCAATTCCTCCTCTGTCTCACTGACACTCCGGGAAGCGACGGCTGCGGCTTGCGCCTTATTGTTTCTGCGATTGAACATCGGTGGCCTCACTGCAAATCCGGCATGGTGAAATCGAGCATCTGCTGCTCCTGCGCCCAGGCACTGGCCTGCGACACGTCCGACATGCCCATCCCGTAACTTTGGATGGCAAGAAGCTGGTTGTTCTTGATCAACTCGCTGACGGCCTCACCCATCATGCGGGTGTTCAGGTCGATGGCCTCCTTGATGCCGGTCTGCTGCGGGATTTCCCCGACCAGGCGGTCAAGGCGCTGGAGGCTGACCGCACTTTCGCGCTGTGCGGTGTCGGCCGAGGCCGCCACCATCGCCCCGGTGGTTGCCTGAGATGCCGCGCGTTTTTCCGACACGTTGCCGTCCCGGCCCATTTCCTCCACCCGCGCCGGATCGAGGCCCGCCCCGATCATCGTGGACTGCGCTGCCGCCTGTATCTGCTCACGGTAGCCCGACGACAGGCCCGACCAGTCACCGGAGGATGCCGCATTGGCGGCTTGCAGGATGCTGGTCATTTTCGGAGCGAGAACCGCATCCAAACCATCCCCCATGAGAAGGCCCTGAATGTCGGCATTGCCGGTCAGGACGGCATAGATCTGTTGCAGCTCATTCGTCTGTGATTGCAGTTCGGCCAGTTGTTCGATGAATTGGTCCAGCATGTCGCTCTGGATGCCGTAATCTTCCAGCATCCGCCTGATCTGCGTGATCTGCTGCGCGATGGACTGGGTATCGACAGTCGGTACGCCCTGCGCCGTGACCGGCGCGGGCAGTGCTACAGACAGGCACAGACCCGCGCCGACGATCAATCCTTTGAATGCAATCCGCATCTTACAATTCCCCTTCAAAATTCAAGAATGCGCGTTCCTGCGCGAAGGCAGAGGCGGCCGCTATTTGCTCAGCCGTCATCGGCTTGGAGCGGGTGGCGACGAGGCGCGTCCTGATGACCAGCAAGCGCACAAATTCGGCGCGCACATAGCTGTTCAGGGCCATCGCCTCTGCTGCGTTGCCGGTATCCCCAAGACGGGACATGGCTTCTTCAAGGCGGGCCATTGCCAGCCCCATGTCCTGCCCGGCTTCATCGGCATATTCTGCCGTGGCCCCGCCAATCATCGCCCGGTCGGCATTCGCCATATAGCTGGCCTCGATGCTGCCGATCTGGTCGGCCGCACCTAGTGCTGCCATGTATTCTCGATACTTGGTCGGGATGATCTGGACGTAGTTCTGGGTTTCCGCAAAAGGCGGTACGCCGCCATATCTGCGAACATTTCCCGCCCCGGCATTATAGGCGGCAAGGGCCAGGATCATGTCGCCGTCAAAGTCGTTTAGGCGCTGCGCCAGATACCGTGCGCCACCTTCAGCTTGAACATAAGCGTCATTCCGGTAGGTGCTTCTGATGCCAAGATCACCAGCGGTATCAGGCATGATCTGAGTAAGACCATAAGCCCCGGCAGGCGATTGAGCATGCGGATTGAACCGGCTTTCCTGCCAGATGAGAGCCTGCAACCAGCACCGCCACTGGATCAGCGACAGCCCGGCACGCTGCATGTGGTGGGTGTCTTGCGCTGCGCGGATGATGATCTGTTCGACGTTCTCACGCTCGCCGCTGAACAGCCGGTCCGCAGCGGCGCTGTTGTCGGTGGCATAGACTTCCGCAGAGGGTGCAAAGCCTTCTTCTAATCCCCGAACCGTTTCCTCAGCCCCCGCCCCATCATCGGGCAGGGTCATTCCTTGGGTGACTGCCTCCAGCGCCTCGACCTGCTCACGTTCGGCTTCAACACGCTTGCGGCCTTCTTCGGCCTTCTGCCGTTGCAGAACGAGGTCCGCTTCAAGCCGCAGGGTAATTTCCGCCTCGCGGGCATTCTTGGCCGGATCAACAACCGGCACACCCTGCGCCATCGCCGTGCTGGACAGCATTAGGGAAAGAACAGAGGCCGCTAAAGCCACCGCGAAACTGCCCGCAAGCCCTTGCTCGATCCTTGACGTCTCGCGCGGGCCTTTTGCGGGCGGGGAGCAAGGATCATCGTTGCACATAAGGACCGTCCTCGACCGCGCCCTCATAGACACCCACCTGTCGCACGGCGTCCTGGCGCGCTTCGCCCCACAATTCTTCCAAGGGCCGAAGTTCGCAGGTCAGATCGCCGCGTGCATTGAAGCACTTGCTGCTGACCGGTTTCGATTGGGTGCCAGCGCAAGCAGACAGGGCAAGGGACGCCAAAACGGCGCAGAGGGTATGCTTACGCATTTTCAAATCCTTTCCAAAAATCAGGGCGGGTCCGGTAGTCTGCGCCGACCAGCGCCTCACCGGCCTTCATGCCGCCGAGGATGGTCAGGAGTGGGCCAAGGGCCGAAAGATCGGTGTCAATGACATGCGAGCCGTCATCCGACCGCAGCAGGGCGATCCGCGAACCGGGATTCACGCCCATGAGGATTTCCATTTCTTTCTGGTTCAGTCCGAGCCCGTCATAGTCAGAGGCACCGGCGTCCTTGTTCGGCAGCAGCATCTTAGTAGGCAGCGCCTGCAGCAGGGTTCGGCCATGCGCAGTTGCGTTCAGCTGATGCGCAAACTGCGTCATCATAACGACGACCGTGTTCTGCTTGCGCGCCGTGACCAGCCATTTTTCGATGCGGCCCGCAAAATAGGTGTTGTCCAGAGCCTTCCACGCTTCATCAATGATGATGATCGTGGGGCGCTTGTCCTCGATCTGCCGCTCGATGCGCCGGAAAATGTAGGACAGGACCGCCATCCGGGCTTTCTGGTTTTCGCTGTCCAGAATGTCCGTCAGGTCGAAGCCGACAAACTGGCCGTCCAGCGAGAAGGTATCCTCAACCTCGCGCCCGAAAATCCATCCAAAGCGGTTTCCTTCGGTCCATTCGTTCAGCCGATCCGCCAGCGCGCCCCCGTCATGGGTGGAGCCGACCAGCTGCGCAAACTGCGTCCAGGTCCGTAGGTTCGGGTTTCGCGCCTCTGCGTTTTGGCGCACAGCGTCGCGCACAGCGCGGGACTGTTCCGGCTGGAGCTGGCTATGGCCGGTTTCCATCAGGTGAATGATCCAGTCGCTCAGCCATTCTTGTCCGGCCGTGTCCGTTTCGACCCAAAGAGGGTTAAGGCCGGTGCGTTCGCCTGCCTTCAGTTCGGAATACCGACCGCCCAAAGCGCGCACGGCCATTTCCATGCCCCGGCGATAATCAAAGACAAAGACCCGCGCGCCGACCCGTTGCGCTTGCGCTGCCAGAAATGCCGCCTGCACGGATTTGCCTGACCCCATGCGGCCTAGGACCAGCGTGTGGCCGTTGCTTGGCTCTTTTTTCGGATCGCCTTCTTCATGGAAGTTGAAGCGGTAGGCACTGCGCGAAATTGTCGGAAACCACGTAATCGGAGTGGCCCAAGGCACATTTTCACCGCTCTTGCCCATCGCAGCACGATGCAGCGCCGCGAAGTCGGCAAACTGTTCATTGGTGATCGCGCCTTCGCGGATGCGGAAGGCACGGTTGCAGGGATGCTGGCCGAAATAGACGGTGCGGGCCGTATAGCCCTGCGCGATCATCTTGACGCCCGCGCCTACGGCGATGTTGCGGATCATCGAGCTGATCTTTGCCAACTCCGCTTCGCTGTCAGCATAGACGGCGACCGCCATCTGATGCTGTCCGAAAGAAATCTCACCGGAAGCCAGACGGTTTTGCGCCTGTTGCACGGCCTCGATTAGGTTGGCGGCCTTGTCGTTGATCGCGGCGCGGCGGCGCAGTTCCCGCGCGATCCGCTCTTCCATGATGCCGCTGTTGACCGGAACGTAGTAGTTCGACACCACCATATCGACGGGCAGGTCCAGTTCATCGAACATGGTCACGAAGGACTCGCGCGGAAACTCTTTGATCGAGTAGATCATGCCCACCCGATCCGGCAGGCTGCCCCCGGTCAGGTAAATCTTGTCGCCCTTGAAGGTGACGCGTGTGTTGCTGACGGTTTCCGCAATGGTCCGGTCCAGCGACGTGTGAAATGTCGGAACCTCGATCCCGGTATTGATGCTTTCGAGAAAGCCAAGCAGTTGACCGCTGGATGCGGTCAGCACTTGCGGGTTCATGCCTGACAAAGCCGAGCAGAGAAACTCCACGACCTCTTGCAGCTGGCCCACCTGGCCGTCGATCTGCCGGGCCAGAGCGTCCTGAGACTGGCGCTGCGAGAACGGGATCTTCGACAGCACGTCAGGACGCTTGATGACGGTTATGGTGATGGTGTGTTCGCGCAGGTTGGCGCGGCTCATATGGGCCTGCCAACGCCGGTCGATCTGGGCAGCAAGCCCATCATCCGCGACGGGCGGAAGGGCCGTGTCGATGCGGCGCGATACCTTGTGGACGGTATAGGCAAACTTGTCGCCGGTCTGGGCGATGATGCTGGCGAAAATTTCCTTCATCCGGTCCAGCTTTTCATCGGCGACGGTCAGGCTGTTCAGCCCGGAGACGCGGATACACTGGAACAGCTCATTGCCCCTGGTGCGGATGGTCAGGTCGTCGATCAGCGAGACATATGGCAGCATGGAAGCCACCGATTGTTCCCGGCTGGCCCATGCGGGCAGGGCATCAAGGGCGGCAGGCCCAATCCGAAGATTACGGTTCATAGCTATCAGCACCCCATTGATCGCGGTTTTTGGTTCGGCGGGTTTTTTTGCTTACGACCGTGACCACATCGAAAAAATGCGGGTCCCATTCGGCAGCGATCCAAAGGGCCGGATAGGACAGGGCCGTGAATGTGAGGGTCCAGAAACTCTGGACCCACACGAAAGCCAGGACGGACCCCACCATCCAGATCACGGCATAGAACATCGGAAGACCCATAATGCGGGCCGGGCGAATGAGGCCGAGGAACAGGGGGGACCGTTTGACCATGAGATTACTGAGTGCCCCACATCGCGTTCACGATGACGCTGGCGCCGGCGACGATGGCGATGCCCGCGACGACATAGACGACAGTGCGGAAATCGACGTAGCCCATCAGCCAAGCCGCGCCGATGCCGATCACGGCCAGCGTTGCCATGGCCCGGCCAAGCGGTCCGGTAAGGGTGTCGGCAATTCCGGTCAGAATGTTCGTAATCGGGCTGAGGTTGATCTGCCCCTGGGCCATTGCAGGCTCAGTCATCAGCATGAAAAGGCCGACAGCCAGAAAGGCAAAGAGCAGCAGGTTGAGTGCCGAAACTGGCATTGATTTGGTCATAGGATGTCTCCGTTCAATCGGGAAAAGACGGCCATCACCTTGCGGACGTGGCCTTGGGTTTCGCGGTAGGGCGGAATGCCCCCGTGGCGCGCGACAGCTTCAGGGCCAGCGTTATAACCAGCCAGTGCCAGCTCCATTGATCCGAACCGATCAAGAAGAAGGAGCAGGTATCGTGCAGAACCATCGAGGTTCTGCTGCATGTCATGGGGGTTCACGCCGAGCGTTGCGGCGGTGGCTGGCATCAGCTGGCCGAGGCCGATAGCCCCGACATGGCTCCGCGCCCGAGGGTTATAGGCACTCTCGATTTCAATATTGGCACGGTAGAAATGCCGCCATTCCATGACTGACATTCCGGCTTTGCGCAGGGCGACGTGACCGCCGTAGCGCATTGCGGTCTGATCAATTGCATTGAGGATTTCTTCGCTTCCGGAAACTGCACGCGGCGCGACAAAACCGCTTTCCGGTTCTGCAAGAAACGACATGGAGTCTTGGGAAGGGGATGCCGGGCGTTCAGCCTCTGGAATTATCGGCTGCCCGCCTGATCCGAAATGGCGAGCGAAGCCGTTGCTTTGTTCTCTGAATTGAAAGGCTCCATCGGAGCCGGGCACGAGAACCATGCCATTTGCAAAGGAGTGGCCTGGATTAAGCGGAAGAAGCCCTATCAGGCAGCCAGCCATTGCCGGAGAAAAGGAGGATAGTGAAGACCTAGCTCTTTTTCTTATCTTCTGGTTTTGTTGACGTTGAATGGACCGTCCGCTCGTCATCAAACAGCGGAACATCCACGTGCCTGAATCCGGCTTCGTGCATGAAGGAAGTAAGGCCGTTAATTGTTCTGAAAACCCTGACTTTAATTTCGTCCATATCATCGACCTTTCGTGGTGTCGTGACGAGGAGTTTTTCAAAAGTCCCTTCTGAATTAACGACGCGAACGATCCATTCGCCATACCAGACGGATGCTTTGCGGTAGGCCGCCGCTTGGCAAACGACCTCAGCGAGATAGCCGCTAGCAACGAGCTTTCTGAATCTGGGTTCTGTAACCACATTCGGCGTTTCTTTTTCTAACTTTATTTCTTCCACGCCTGTGGTCCTCCAACTGGTAGGACTAGGCACCCTTCTCGGGTAGCCCAGTTCTACGATACTATAATATTGACATCAACCCTATAGGATTGCTGAACGCTACATTTCTCCTGCGCAGCCATCAGTAGGGCGCTGACCAATGAAATTAAAGCTACTTCGGAGGGTGCGGCTTGTGCTGGCTAGGGGGAGTGTTGCGTGCAGGATTGTCTTCCGCCCGCGGCAGAATGCCTTTGCCACAATGCCGGGATTTGCTGCTGCGTCTTGCGTGGGTTTTCCAAGCGACGCCTGATAAGAAGCATGGCGGGCAGACCTGATGATGGGCCTGGACCGCGATGGGTGTCTTGCGTGACAAATAAGCAGGGCGGCCCGAAGACCGCCCTAATGCACGGGGCCGGGGCTATAGGGTGCTATGAGCAATGTGCAGTTTGTACATTCCTCATTCGTAGATCACGTTTTCGCATCTCTCGCCCTTCCACATGATGGCGACATGCCCAGTGTTCCACTTGTAGAGCCAACCCACGACTTCCCGCGATCCCTGATCCAAGACACGCTTGATCGGATGAGCCTGCTCTCTCTCATTGAGCGATCCAGTAGTATCGTCATCGACGGACACGATTTTGCTGCCTCGAATACCCATATCATTACTCCCAGGGGCGGCGCGGTGTGTGGCAACGCAGCGCGTTCCATCCACCGGCGATTTGTTCATTTCTGGTTAATGAACTATGGTCCGCGGCCTGATCACGGCACGATACGAAATTGAGCGAAACAGAACGAAATGAAACCCTCCAACATGCTGATAAAAAATGGAAAGTTTTTCGTTCAGCCTGATGCTGGTGGCAGAGATTTCAAGGTGCTTTTCAAGAACCTCGCGGCGGCAGGAGCCGGGCGACCGGTTGACGAAAACGGATTTCCAAAAGGCCCTTGGACGGCAGACCTTCTCGCTGAAGCGATCTCATTGATCGACGCAAACCGGGCAGGGATAGAGCTACGCACTGTCCAGCTCTGGTTCCAAGACAACGACAAAGGCATCAGTCCAGAGAACATCCGATGGCTTGCAAGGATCTTTGGCTGCGACGACCCCAAGGCGACAAGCGCCTGGCAAGCTGAATTGAGTGCATCGCAAAGGCAGCTGGTTGCCAAAAGACGCGAGCGGCAGAAATCTTTGGTCAGCAGCGCTTCTGAGGCAAGCAACCTAGAAGAAATAGCAGTCGAAGTTGGCGACGGGATCGTGATTGATGCCGACGACGATCTTCCTGATGATACTCAGCCCAAAAGACGCTTCAGTCTGGCCCGAACATCAGAGGCAATCTTTGGTGGGGGATCGTTCCTAGACCTGCCGGTATCAGTCTTTGCCGGCGCGGCGGTGCTTGGGTTTATGTCTGTCTTCCTGGGTGTCCATAGTATTACTTACGCGGAAAACAATGGACCATTGAAGCAAGTAGGCTTTTTTTGGGCTCCAAACTGGACCCTTCTTTTCATGGTCTTCCTGCCTCTCTTTCTCGGCTTTTGCCATGAGGTCATAGCCTTCTGGAAAAATGAGGGACGAAACCTGCTTGTTGCAGCAAGCGGTAGTACAGAGGGCAATAATGGATGGTTGAAAAAGGTTGAGGCTTCGCCGCTTACCTACTGGTCAGTGTTTCTCATCTGCATAGGATTTGCGGGTCTTTTCCAGTGGGTCAGTGTTCGCTTGTTGCCCCTTATTGATGGTAGTCGCGATTATGCGATTGATTGGGGGTCAATTGGCATCATACGCCCTGAGCTGACGTCCGTAATGGCCCAGGCATTCTTTACCGGAATTGCTTACCTGTACATGTGTGTCTGCTTCTATCTTTTCTTCGTAGGACTCATTCTTCTTTACACGTTGGCATATGACTATAGGGATATTAAACGCCAATCAGAGAGGGTTGATGATGACAACCTTTCAGATGCTATCCTGGGGGTCAGCGCAAAACTTTCTAGAGGATTTTTTAGGTGTGCTATATCAGGTATCTTGATTGCAATCTGCATGAAGCTTCAGTCTATTTACTTGGTTACAGACAGTAGTGATATCATAAGCTGGTTCGTGAATGACTTTCTGGCTGTCGCGGTTGGGAACGACACTATTTTTCGCCGCAAAGACTTCAGTACCCCTAACCAATATACAAGTCTGCTTATTGTCATGGTAACAGTGTTTACGTTCGCTTATGTAATTTCCCAAGTGGGACTTGTACGGCAGTTTGGAAGTGTCCCTGTAAAAATGGCAGGTTGTATCCTTTCTTTGGTGATAGCCTATACGGCTATCGGGATGTTCGATGGCTTTTCAATCATTCTAGGTCTTTCCATACTTTTCGCAGCCTATGGCCTCTTTGATCCATGGCTTGGATCGCGGTCTGGCAATGTGGAAAGGCGCGTTGATGTATCATAGCTGGCTGGATTGTTGGGATGATAAACGGGCGCAGCGTGGAAACGCCTTAAAGTGCCAGACTGTGTTCAGTCTGGACGCGCATCTTGCGTTTCCTACACCGGAAAATAAAAATATTGGCATTGCTGATTTCATGCGTTTGGCTGAGCGAGCTGTCGCTGATTCTTCATTTTTTGAAGAACCCGCGAAGTCTGATTTCAACTATACATGGAAAGATGGCTGGATCGAGTATCAGTCTGATATTAAAACGGGCGTTGCGGAGAACGACCGTATTCAAGCCAAAGTAACTGACAGCATTACCAAAAAACGCGCCCTTATTGTTTTTCATCATTGGAATGCGAGATCGAGATATAAGCAGATCGCTGCATTCCTATCGAGGCGGGGAATTACGGTAGTCCAGATCGCTATGCCGTATCACTTTGAGCGGTCCCGGTCGGAATCGTCATATGCGGATTATATGATCAGCTCTAATTTGGGCCGGACACTACAGTCGGTTCAACAAGCCGTATCGGATGGGCGGAAGCTGATACGCATCCTGGAACGTGAGGGCTATGAGCATATTTCGGTCTTGGGCATAAGCCTTGGGTCTTGGATCGCTGGCCTTGTTGCCGCTACAGACCGAGCTGTTAGGAAGGCAGGGCTTTTTCTAACCGCAGGTAGTCTGGCCGATATGGTTTGGACCGGAGATGCCACGAAGCACATTCGCGCCAGCCTGGAGGGCCAGATCGACACCACGCAACTCAACAGAGTGTGGAGTCCGCTGAATCTCGAAAACTATACAGAGCAGTTGGCACGGCCCGGTCTGGAGCTTCTGATTGTCGTTGCGACCAGAGACACTGTGGTGCTGCCCCATCTGGCAGAACCTTTGATCACCAAATTGAACCAGGCCGGGGCGAGGGTGGACACCCTACAGCTGAACTGCGGGCACTATTCGTTTTCGCTGCCACCGTACATCCTACCGGCAGGTCTTCGCACGATCCGGTTTCTAACAGGGTGAAGAATGACCTCTAGGCGTTGCCAAAGCGTTCTCAAACGCTCTATATGATCTTATACTGATGACAGACATCGTATAGGATCGTTGCTTTGAGGGAGTGGTTATGCGTCGTCTAGGCCAAGTCACGTTGGGAGTGATGATCGCCGTGTCGGCGGGGGTTGTGACACCGATGCGTGTCGCTGCGCAATCCTACCCGATCGACTGCGCAATTCTTCTCTGTCTGGCTGGCGGCTTCCCTGCATCAGCGGAATGCACAGCAGCAAGGATCGAAATGATCCGTCGCGTTACGCCGTGGCCCGTTGAGCCGCCCTTGCAGCTCTGGAACTGCCCGCTGCGGGCCAGTGGTCTTCCGCCGCTGCCCAACATGGGCCCCGATGGTCTAACAGACCAGATCAGGGGGTATCGTGACGGGATCGAAGTCTACCACGTCAACTATCGTGGTCAGCGGAACAGTGACGGCATCGAGATATCAGATTCGACGCAGCGGGGCTTCTACGACGAGGCCGGCGAGTTTCGTTGGATCAGTATCCGCCTGGAGGACGCGCCGTTGTGGGTTCGTGACCGGGTTGGGTATCACGGTGGAGAACAAGCCGGAACGAGGCGCGGCATTGCGATGAGGACCATGGATTACAGCGGTCAGATTTCCGAAGTCATTTGGGAGACTTACTGATGCGTGTACTTGGCAGCATATCGGCATTCTATCAGTTGCGATGCATGCGCGTGTCCCTCGCGCGGCAAGCTGAAGCCCCTGCAACGGGAGGGGCGCGCAAAATCAGGTAAAAATACCAGCCCAAAAGAAATCCCCCCGCGCGGGGGTCCGCACGAGGGGCTTGGTGTCGATAACTCAGGTTTTGCCGACCTGAACTAGCACTCATTTCTATTAGCTATAGTTATCCTCCCACTCCCGAAAATCAAGAGCAAAGAACGCATCTGTGCGAACGGATACGGCTTGCCTGCGGACACCGCGCTTCTTGATCGAGGAGCAGCAGATGAATACCGGAGAGGCCGCAGAACGCGGCAATTTTTTCAGACGCATCAACAGCGTTATCAATGGCACGCGCACCGATGGCCGTGCGGCCGATCGCAAGCCTATCCGCCGCAATTCGCGCCGTAAGGGATCATGCGAGGCATCATTCTGGCGCGGGACGTCACGCCGGGACGTGCAGAAGGTCTTGATGGCCGCCCGACAGTATGACCGGGCAAAGAAGGAACCCGGCAAGCGAAACGGCCCCCTCGGGGGCATCGCTTTGGAGGTCTTGGCGCTGTTCGCCAATCTGGTGAACTTCAAGTCGGGCCGACTGGACCCGTCCCTTGATTACATCACTGACAAGCTATGCCGCTCGCGTGACGCAGTTGTGCGGGCGCTGAAGGCACTGCGCGATCATGGCTTTCTGGACTGGCTGCGCCGCTTTGAACCTGCCCCGAATGAGGGCCGGGGACCGCAGGTCCGACAGGTCAGCAATGCTTATCGCCTGTCTGCACCGAAGCGCGCACTTGCGCTTCTCGGGCGGTGGACTGGTCGACCAGCCACGCCGGATGATGACCAGGCAGCGCGTAATGACCGTGCCGCTATGGAAGTAGAGCATGTCGAAACCCTCGACCTTGCTGAACTGGCAACGTTCAAGATCGAGGACTCGGATCTTGCGATGGCTTTGGCATTGATGGGCAGGGCCGTAGATTTACGCGAGTCCGCCAAGCGGACTGAATCCCAATCTATCTCTTTCTCTTATGCTTGAAGACATTGATGACGTTGCGCATTGGGCCGCTAACGCGCCCCTGCCGCGGTTCCGACCCGAACAAGACGGCTGATGGGCAGGCTTAGCACCTTAAGATCAAGCCGTAGTTCTGGCCGCGCCGTTATACTGGTTATGAATGACAGCCTGTTGCGGCCGGGGAGCCATGCAAGACCGGGTCGAGTAATGAAGCGTTCCAGAAGAGCTTTTTTCAGCCTTCTGCCTGTGCTGCACCCTTTCAGGGCCAGTGTTGGCAAACTGATAAACGACCACAGGGGGAGCACAAATGCGGGGCAACTCCAGATCGCCGTCGCGACAACGAAAGGCGCGGCAGTATGCTCCTCGTTGTGCACCGGATGTGTCCGTGGCACACCTAACTCGACGTCTGGACAATCATTCGAGGGAGGAAAAGGCTTGCTGAATAAGATGTTCGAACGCCTAGGGATCGGCGGCCTGAAGGTGGAGACGGTTCTGGACCAAACCGAGGTGCGTCCTGGTGGGCAAATTACCGGGAACGTCGTGATCACCGGCGGCGCCGGAGACTGGGGCTGTGAGAAGCTCATCGTCGAGCTTCAGAGCTACTGCCAGTTCAAGATGACGGATGGAGAGTCGGTTCCTCAGATGATCGGGATGGCACTCGTCAACCTGCGTCCTGGCCTCATCGCTTCGGCCTCGAAGGAGAGTTTTCCTTTCGTCATCGATGTTCCACTGACCACACCTGTCACGGGCGGGGCAACGAAAAGCGCGATGACCACCCGGCTTGACGTGGAAATGGCCGTCGATCCGACCGACATGGACCCGGTCACCATTCTGCCTACGGAGCAGATGGCGGCCGTTCTGAAGTCCGTCGCGGCTCAAGGGTTTCTCTTGCATGAGGCCGATGCCAGCTATGACCACCGTCGTGAAACTCCCGTTCAGCAAACCTTCGAGTTCCGCCCCACTGGCCATCATCAGAGCCGCATTCACGAGCTGGAAGTGTCCTTCGTGACGGGCGAGAGCTTGATCGAAATCACCATCTCGGTCGATAGGAAGATTGGCCTAGCTGATTCTGGAGGTGAGCGAAACGCTCGTTTCACCATCGCGAAGGATCAGATCGACTCGGAGGCCATAGACGCCGCGGTCAAGGATGCGATTGCGGCCCTAGGTCACTAGCATCCGTATTCCTGCACGATCTCCCCTGGGGTGCCCAACGCTTACCTGACCGAGCCGCATTTCCACGACGACGTCTGGCGCCATACTGCCGTGCAGCTGGGCGCGATGCAGGGGCTGACTGGGCTGATGGCGGATCACTTGGCGACGCAGGTCTAGCAGGCGGCACCGTGCAGGCAATGCGCCTGCACAGAATGATCTTACCTTGCTAAACCTCCCTCCTGAAGCTGGCACAACCCGCTGGCCGGGTGGCACATCCCGATGCCCATCCGGAGGATGCAGAAGAGGCTGTGTTTCTTCTGGCACAGATGGATCAGGGCTTGGCGCGGCCTCCTATGCCATGGCACTCCCTACCGACCGCATCCGGCGGGATCTCGGTTTTTATCTACGGCAGGCGGGTCCGGACAGGCTGACTTTGGGATTGGTAACGCGCATCTTGCCAATCCGGGACCGCACGACAGGTGGATCTGATAAGCAGGATGCGCCCCATGGCTCCGACCTCCCTTGGGTGTCAGTGAGCTGCCTGCTTTTTGCCAAAGATCGGCTTCACTCCATGGAGCACGACAGGAACCAGCAGCATTCCCAGCAGGAGACCGAGGATCCCGTCGATGCCTGCGGTCACCGTCCAGGCCACGACGCCTGAGGCGACCGGGACGGCATGGGCCGCGCCCTCGGCGATATGGTGGATCCAGTCATAGATCGCAGGCCATCCCAGGACGTCCAGGCCGTGGATGATGATGTTGCCCCCGACCCAGCACATGGCTGCCGTTCCTACCACGGTCAGAAGCGTGAAGACCTTGGGCATGGCATGAACAAGGCCGCGTCCCACGGCCTGCATCGCGCCGCTGCGGCTGAGCGTCATGTGCAGGCCGACATCGTCAATCTTCACGAGGAAGGCTACCGTGCCATAGACGGCCGCCGTGATGACAGTGCCGACGACCGCCAGGGTGATGCCGCGCATGACGATGCTGTCCGCGTCGATCACGGAGAGCGAGAGAACCATGATCTCCGCGCTCAAGATGAAATCCGTCTTGATCGCCCCCCGAACCCGCTGCGCCTCGAGGGTCGCCGGATCACCGACGGACATGTCCTTGGCGACCTCGCCATGATCATGTGGTCGGATAGCATGCAGAACCTTCTCGGCTCCCTCGAAGCAGAGATAGGCACCCCCAAACATCAGGAGAGGCGTGATGATCCAGGGCGCGAAGGCCTGCAGAAGGAGGACCGCGGGAAGCAGGATCAACAACTTGTTCTTCAGAGAGCCCATGGCGATCCGCCCGATGATGGGCAGTTCCCGCGCCGGTGCCAGGCCGGTGACGTATTTCGGTGTGACGGCCGCGTCGTCGATCACGATCCCCGCGGCCTTGGCACCAGCCTTGGCAGTCGATGCCGCGATGTCGTCAATGGATGCGGCAGCCACTTTTGCAATGGCCGTGACATCGTCGAGTAGGGCAAGCAGTCCGCTCATCTTGCAGGTCCGTCCGTCTTCGCGAGAAACTTTCACCGGTATTACACAAGCCGCCCGCATGCCCAATGAGCTTTTCACAAAGCGCCGCCGATCTCGGCGATCTGCTGGACCCGCGCCTAGCTCCACTGAAGGCCGAATTATTGCTTATCTCCGGGAGACAGGCCGCGCGTGCTATGCTCAACCGGCGATAGGAATAACTGGACAGGTGTCGCCCTTTGCCGTCTGGAAAACCGCCTGTGCAGGGAAGCTGGAAGACACTCAAGCCGCAGATGTCCGGTTTATGCGGCAGCACTCCCTGATCCGCCCTTGACGCCCAAGGTAGGTGTCGGGTTAGGGCTTATGCCTCGTAGGATGCCTACCGTTCGCAGAGGTTACCATGACGGTCGTTGCTGCCTATCTCTACCGCCACGGCAAGCGCGTGCGCGAGGTGTCGATCACCGAGAAGATCGACTGCCCCTCGGACAAGTCCGAGTTCGTCTGGATCGGGATCTGTGATCCCACCGAAGAGGAGATGCAGACGCTCAAAGAGCAGTACGACCTGCATCCGCTGGCCATCGAGGATGCCGTCAAGGCGGACCAGCTGCCCAAGGTGGACATCTATGGCGAACAGCTGTTCGTCGTTGCGCGGACTGCGCATCTGGAAGGCGATACGATCACCTATGGCGAAACCGCCATCTTCGTCGGCCACAGCCATATCATCAGCGTGCGCCACGGATCGGCCCGCTCTCATATCGCGCTGCGTGCGCAGCTGGAGGCGGCCCCGAGCTTGCTGATCCATGGGGTCGACTACGTTCTTCACGCCATTCTGGATTACATCGTCGATGGCTATCTGCCCATCGTCGAGCAGATCGAAGAAAAAGTGCTGTCGATGGAGCAGCAGACCATTGACACTTTTCTCGGTCGCGAAGAGATCACCCGCATCTTCGCGCTCCGTCGCCATCTGACCAGGTTTCAGCGGGTGCTTGGCCCCATGGGCGAAGTCGCCGGCAAGCTGGTCCGACAGGACCTTCCCTGCATCGATGCCAACACAAGGCCGTACTTCAGCGATGTCCTGGATCATGTCCGGCGCGTGCAGACCATGGTCGACGGGCTGCTTCAGGTCCTGGCCTCGGTCTTCGAGTTCAGCAACCTGCTGGAGCAGCAACGCACAGGCATCATCACCCGCCAACTGGCGGCATGGGCCGCCATCCTGGCCGTGCCGACGGCAATTGCAGGGATCTACGGCATGAACTTCGAGAACATGCCCGAACTATCGACCAGGTACGGCTACTTTGTCGTGCTCTCGGTCATCGTGGCCGCCTGCACGTTCCTCTATGTCCGCTTCAAGCGGCTCGGCTGGCTCTGACTGGATCACCGGACGACAGTGAATGCCGCTGTACCGGGGTGCTACTCCATCGACGCCTTGGCGGGCTTCTCCACGGCGGAAAACGGCTCGAGTCGCGATCCCGGTACGTCTGGACCGCCATATACGCGGGTTGAAGCGGTTCCTGGACCCGACAATGTGCCAGAAGGCCCTGCGGCGCGTCGTCGGCGTGCTGCCGGATCTGGCCGCGGCCGATCTGGTCCTGCTGCGCTACAAGCCCGGTCGCCGTATGGTCGCGCGACTGGACCTGCAAGGCCAGCCTCGGGGCGTGCTGAAGGTGATTGCGGGGCGAGCATTCGACGGCGCACTGATCGGCGCCACGGCCGCGATGGCCGATGGTCAGGCGCCCCTGTTGGGCGCGGATGCCGCCTTGGGCGCGATGCTGACGGCGTGGATCCCCGGCTACCCGGTCTGTCCCGAGATGACCAGCCATGCGCCCAACCGCACGACTGTTGCGCGGATCGGAGCCGTGCTGGCCGCCCTGCATGCCAACCCCTTTCGGCCCGCGACCGAATGGACCGCGCAGGCGGATGCCGAGGACGTTCTGACCGTCGCCGCCGACCTGATGCCGTTGGATGCAGACCTGGCCACACGCGCGCAGGCCTTGGCCACCCCGTTGGCCGCACGTCTGGCTGGAACGGCGTTCGACCCGGTCCTGGTCCATGGCGATTTCAGCGCCGATCAGGTGGTGATAGGCAATGGCGGGCCGGTGATCCTCGATTGGGACAATGCCGGCCTAGGCGATCCGGCGCGGGATGTGGGCAGCTTTCTGGCGCGGATGGACGCGCAGGTGATCGACGGGCTGCTGACGCAGGATCAGGCGGATGATCGGGGCGCAGCCTTGCTGCAGGGCTATGGCACCGTCCCGGCCTCGGTGGTGCTGCACCACGCCCGCGCGCTGATGCTGCTGCTGACCGAGGGGTTCCGGAACCGCCATCCCGACTGGTCTGCGCGGACCCAAAAGATGATGGTCCGCATCGAGCAGGTGCTGGGCACCATGACGACGCACCACGCGAGTGGCATGCGTGGCTCATAAAGATTGTCTTCCCTTGACTGAGCTAATGATGGATGTGGTCGGTCGGCTTGCGACATAGAGCCGACCAACGCATGAAAGCATGCCGATGTTTGAACATCTGACAGAGCCGCCCGATCCGTACATTCTTGTTCTGATGAGTTTCGGGGTCCTCATCGCCCTCGTGGCTTGGTTGCCCCTGGTCCTTCGCCGATTGCCGCTTTCGCTGCCGATCGTGTGCATCCTCATTGGGGTTGGGCTCGGTCTGGTGCCGGGGTTGAGGTTCGATCCCTCGCCTCTCGAGTACCCCGCGATTGCCGAACGATTCTCCGAGTTCGTGGTGATCATCGCGCTCATGGGGGCAGGTCTCAAGATCGACCGGGTCCTGGGGCTTCGGTCCTGGATGATCACATGGCGGCTGATCTTCCTGACCCTGCCATTGGGGATCGCGCTCATTGCACTTCTTGCCGGGACATGGCTTGCCCTGCCTTGGACGATGGCTCTTCTGCTGGGTGCTGTCCTGGCCCCAACGGACCCTGTGCTGGCCTCGGACGTACAGGTCGGTCCTCCGAAGTCCGGTGAGGAAGACGAGGTTCGCTTTGCGCTGACGTCGGAGGCCGGCATCAATGACGGTGCCGCTTTCCCCTTCGTCCACCTTGCCATCGTCCTGTCAGCGGCCACGGTGACGCAGGAGCCTTGGTTCTGGGACTGGCTCAGTTACAACGTTTTCTGGGAAATCGGCGTTGGAGTTCTCGGGGGCTACCTTATCGGCAAGCTCTTCGGCTGGATCACATTCCACATTCCTGCCGAGAGCAAACTGGCCCAGACTGGTGACGGGCTGATCGCACTCGCAGCCACATTCATTTCCTACGGCTTTACAGAGACCCTGCACTCCTACGGGTTTCTGTCGGTGTTCGTCACGGCGTTGACGTTCCGTCAGGCTCATCGGGATCACGATTTCCATACGGACATGCACGATCTGACGGAGCAGGTTGAGCGGATCGCGATGATGATCCTGCTGCTGTTCTTCGGTGGCACCCTGGCAAATGGGTTGCTGTCCGCCCTTCGCCCGGTGGATTTCGCAGGTGCACTACTCATTCTCCTGGTTATCCGACCCGTTACCGGAATGATCGGTCTGGGCGGCGTGAATGCGACGCTTGGCGAACGTCTGACCATCTCATTCTTCGGAATTCGCGGGATCGGTTCGTTCTATTATCTGGCTTACGGCCTCAACCACATCGACGACCTGACCCATGCCGCGCGTCTATGGGCTATCGTGGGGCTCGTGGTGCTGCTGTCCATCATTATGCACGGCCTCACAGTGACCCCGATCATGAGGCGACTGGACCGCACGCACGGTCGTGACCCTG
>NZ_JXYF01000085.1:0-2466 GCF_000967735.1 Paracoccus sp. S4493 | reverse complement strand
AGCCGATCCTGCTGGACGAGATCGTGCTGACAGCGTCCTCGGACGCGTCCGTCCAGGCGGACGGCTATGTCGGCGGACAGGCGCAGGTCGCCACGAAATCGAACACCCCCGTGGCCGAGACGCAGCAGTCGATCTCGGTCGTGACCAGCCAGCAGATCGAGGATCAGGGCGCGCAGACCCTGGGCCAGGCGCTGAACTACACCGCGGGCGTCGTGGGCCAGCCCTTCGGCGCGGACCCCCGTTTCGACAGCCCCACCGTGCGCGGCTTCGAGGCGCGCGGTTCGCAATACGTCAACGGCCTGCGCCAGTTGCGCGATTTCGGATCGCCTGCCTTCGAGGTCTATGGCCTGCAGCAGGTCGAGGTTCTCAAGGGCCCGAATTCGTCCCTTTACGGGGCCGGGTCGCCCGCCGGGATCATCAACCAGGTTCAGAAGCGCGCACAGGATTTCGACTTTTCGGAAGCGGGTCTGGGCTATGACAGCAATGACAGCGCGCAGACCTTCTTCGACCTGAACCGCGTGGCAAGCCCGACCCTGTCCTGGCGCCTGACCGGCATCCTGCGCGACAGCAAGACGCAGATCCGCGAACTGACCAACGAACGCGGATATCTGGGCGCGGCGCTGCGCTATGCTCCCGACGACGCGACGACCGTGGACGTGATCGCGTCCTATACCAAGGACGCGCCCATCTCGCCCCCCGGCGTACCCTTTGCGCTGACGCAGACCGGCGACGGCAAGGCCCTGCGCGACACCTATTTCGGAGAACCGGGCTTCGACGACAGCGACCGCGATATGGCGAACCTGGGCATCGAGATCAGTCACCAGATGGACAACGGCTGGACCCTGTCGCAGGGCTTCCGGGCCGAACGGTTCGACTGGACCTATACCGGACATTATGTCAGCGGCCTGACCGACGACGGCCTGTCGGTCACGCGCGGCGCGAATTTCCAGAACGAATCCACGACAGGCCTGAACCTGGACACCCGCCTGTCGAACAGCATCACCACCGGCAGCGTGACCCATGACCTGCTCTTGGGGCTGGACATCCGGCAGTACGATGCCGACACGACAACGCAGTTCTTCTTCGGCCAGCCCATCGACGTTTCCGACCCGGTCTATGGCGGGCTGCCTGCGACGCCGGCCTGGTACACCAGCATCTCCGACATCAGCCAGAAGCAGGTCGGCCTCTATGCCCAGGACGAGATCACCGTCGGTAACTGGCGCGGCAGCCTGGCCATCCGTCAGGATTGGACCGAACAGACGGGGACGAAGTTCACGAACTTTGACGGCGACACCCCCATCGACCAGTCCGACAGCGCGACCACGGGCCGAGTTGGCCTGGGCTATGTCCTGGCGAACGGCGTGATGCCCTATGCCAGCTATTCGACCTCGTTCGACCCGACCATTGGCATCGACGACACCACTGGAGAGACGCTGGACCCGACCGAGGGCAAGCAGTGGGAAGTTGGGGTCAAGTATCAGCCCGCGGGCTTTGACGGGCTGTTCAGCGCCGCCGTCTATGACCTGACCCAACAGAACCTGGTGCGCAACCTGGGCCAGGGGCGCCGCCGCCAGGTGGGCGAGGTTCGCTCCAAGGGGTTGGAGCTGGAGGCCACCGCCGCACTGAGCGCCGCATGGGACCTGCGCGCCAGCTATGCCTTCAACGAGACCGAGCAGAAGGGCGGCCCAGAGGACGGGCTGGAAATGCCCAACGCGCCGCGCCATCTGGCCAGCCTGTGGCTGGACCGCGATTTCGGGAACGGGCTGCGCGCCGGGGGCGGCATCCGCCATATCGGCGAACGCAAGGGCGATTTCGGGAACACGTTCGACCTGGACAGCGTCACCCTGGTCGATCTGGCCGCGACCTATACCCGCGGCAACATCGAGGCCAGCGTGAACCTGAACAACGTCACCGACGAGGTCTATCTCGCCAATTGCGGCTCCTTCGGCTGCTACTACGGCGAAGGGCGCAGCGTCGCCGCCAAGGTCGCCTACACGTGGTAGGGCGCGGGGCCATATCGCCCCGGCCCGACCGCCGCGCCTTTCTGACCGCCGCCGGCATCCTGCTGGCGGCGGGCCTGCCTTTGCGCGCAGAGGCGGGCCCGCGCCTGGCCGCGATTGACTGGGCGATGCTGGAGACCGCGACCGCCCTGGGCCACATGCCGGTCGCCGCGGCCGAGCTGATCCGCTTTCGCGCCGATGTGGGCGTCCCCGCCATCCCCGACACGGTCACCGATCTGGGCCTGCGCGGCGCGCCGAACTTTGAACTGCTGCAGCTGGTCCGCCCGACGCTGATCCTCAGCTCTCCCTACTACACCCGCTATCAGGCGCGGATGGAGGCGATCGCCCCGGTCCTGTCCCTGCCCTTCTATCAGCCGGGCGCGGCGCCGCTGCCCAAGGCGATGGACGCGCTGGACGCGCTGGCGCGGCAGATCGGCGATCCCGCCGCGGGCGGCCGGGCGCGGGC
>NZ_JXYF01000084.1:0-615 GCF_000967735.1 Paracoccus sp. S4493 | reverse complement strand
CGATCCTGCTGGACGAGATCACCCTGACGGCCGAAGGCGAGGCCCCGGCCCGCATCGCCCCCAGCGCGGAACAGATCGAGGATGCCCGCACCGGCACCATCGAGGACGTGTTCCGCGCCGAACCCAGCGTGACCGTCAGCAGCGGCATCGCCATCGCGGAACGCGTCTTTGTCAACGGCATCGACGAACAGCAGCTGTCGGTCAGCGTCGACGGGGCCGCGCAGAACAACCGCATGTTCCACCATACCGGCACCAACATGATCGATCCGGGCCTGTTGAAGGCCGCGCGCGTCGATCCGGGCGTGGCGCCGGCGGATGCGGGCTTTGCCGCGCTGGGCGGCAGCATCGCGTATGAGACGAAATCGGCCATCGACATGCTGGAGGACGGGCGCGACCGCGGCGGGCGTGTCACCAACGGCTATGGCGACAACGGCGGCACGGCGACGGGGGCGGTGACGCTGTACGGGCGCCAGGGGCCGGTCGACGCGCTGATCTATGCCAAGCGGGCGACGGGCGACGCCTATCAGGACGGGAACGGCCGCACCGTGGCCCGCACCGGGGCCGACCTGAACAGCGAGGCGCTGAAGCTGGGGGCCGAGTTCGGCGACTGGCGGG
>NZ_JXYF01000083.1:0-396 GCF_000967735.1 Paracoccus sp. S4493 | reverse complement strand
CTCGTCCAGCAGGATCGGCTGGGACAGGGCGGGCAAGGGGGCAAGCGCGGTGCCCAGCATCAGGGCGGCCAAGGGGTGTCGCGTCATCGGGTTCTCCATCCATCGGGTCAATGGCTGGCGATGGCGCGGGGCCGGGCTTGCAACGCCACCCTCATAGGGGCAAAGCCGCCGCCTGTTAAGCCCGGATCGCGCGCGGGCCCGCCACCCCTGTCACCCGATCGTCACCGCATCGTCGGATGGGTGTCACGCCCCGCCGCTAGACGGCCCCCATGACATCGAGAGGCCCCATGCTGGACATTCGCGACGCCACCCGCATCTTCGGCCGCAAGGCGGCGGTCGACCATGTTTCCTTCCGCATCGACGGCCCGGCCTTCGTCGGCATCATCGGCCGGTCCG
>NZ_JXYF01000082.1:0-14757 GCF_000967735.1 Paracoccus sp. S4493 | reverse complement strand
CGACGGGCTGACGGCCCGCCTGGTACCGGAACTGGACGACCTGCAGATCGCCGTGCTGGCCGACAGCCGGTCGTCGCGCGCCTTCATGCTGCTGGGCCGCGTGTCGGGCGTCTTCGGCTAGACGCTCAGGTGCAGCAGATGGACCTGCCCCCACCAGGGCAGGCCATACCGGCCCCGCCCCCGGTCCGAAAACCCCACCCTGTCGTAGAAGGCCAGCGCGCCCCGGTTGCGGGCGCGCACCTCGGCCCGCAGGCCGGGGCGGCCGTCGCGGGCGGCGACCAGCGCCCCCGCCTCGATCAACGCGCGCCCCGTGCCCTGCCGGGTGTCAGTGACGGCAAGCCCGTCGATGACCAGATCGCCCGTGGGCGGCGCCGCGCGGAACAGCCAGCCTGACAGCCCCGCGCCGCCCTGCGCGAACCCGCCGGCACCGTCGCGCAGACCCATCACCCCGCAGACCGCCCCGGATGCATCCACCGCCACCACGCCATGCCCGGCGCGGACCCGCGCAGGCCAGCGTCCGCGTCCGAAATGCGCGCGCCACAGCGCCGCCGCGGCGGGCAGCAGGCTGTCGGGGATCGGGTGCAGGATCTGCATCGGCTGGCCTTGTCTTGCCTTGCGTGTCGTGCAAGCAAGGTGCCGCGAAACGCAGGAAGACGAAAGCGCCATGTCCCCCGCCCCCGAACCCAGGCCCTCGGCCCGGCAAGCCGCCGCCGATCAGGCGGCAATCCGCGTATTGGCCCGGACGCCGGCCGCCGCGTTCCGCCACGGCATCGTCCAGTCGCTGCCTTTCCTGGTTGTGATCGTCCCCTTTGCGGTGCTGTTCGGCGTGGTCGCGACCGAGGCCGGGCTGAACCTGGCGCAGGTCATGGGGTTTTCGGTGCTGGTCCTGGCGGGCGCGTCGCAGTTCACGGCGGTGCAGCTGCTGACCGACAACGCGCCGGCGCTGATCGTGATCCTGTCCGGGCTGGCGGTGAACCTGCGCATGGCGATGTATTCGGCGTCCCTGCTGCCGTGGCTGCGGGACGCGACGCCCGGCCACAAGGCCTGGGTCGCCTATGCGCTGATCGACCAAAGCTATGCGCTGTCGATCCAGCATTACGAACAGTATCCGCGCCTGACCATCGCGCAGCGGCTGGCCTATTTCGGCGGCACCGCGCTGGTTCTGTGCGTGCCGTGGATGATCGCCACCTGGGCGGGCGCCACCGTGGGCCAGGCCATCCCCGAGGGGATCGCGCTGGATTTCGCGATGCCCATTACCTTCCTGGCGATGATCGCGCCGATGCTGCGCACGCCTGCGCATCTGGCCGCCTGCTTTGTCGCGATCGTCGCGGCGCTGGCGCTGGCGGGGCTGCCGTCGGGGCTGGGCCTGCTGATCGCCGCGCCCCTGGGCATGGCCACCGGCGCCCTGGTCGAGATCCGCACCGAACGCAAGGAGGCGCGCGATGCAGGCGTCCGCGACTGAGATCTGGGTCATCATCGCGGTGCTGGGCGTCGGCACCTACCTGATCCGCTGGTCGTTCCTGGGCGCGCTGGGCGACCGCGACCTGCCGAACTGGATGCTGCGGATGCTGCGCTATACCCCGGTGGCGGTGCTGCCCGCGCTGGTCGCGCCGCTGGTCGTCTGGCCCGCCGCGACCGGCGGCAACGCCGATCCGGCCCGCATGGCCGCCGCCGCCGCGACCGTGGCGGTGGGCGTGCTGACCCGCAACGTGATGCTGGCCATCCTGGCCGGGGGCATCACGCTGGCGGGCCTGCTTTACCTTCTGTAACCGCCGATCGTCCCGTCCTTCTGGCGCAGCAGGACGTCGTGGTTGTTGGCCGGGTCGCCGTCATAGTGACGCTTGGACACCACGCCCGGCTGGCGCAGGAACCATTCACGCAGCTTCAGCGGAGAGAACCCCCGCGGCACCGTCTCGAACCCCGGCACGCCGGACAGGACGTTGCCCGATTCGATCGCGCAAAAGCCCTTGTTGGCGGAACCGTTGGCCTCGGCCCGGCGGATCGCCAGGTCGGCCACCTCGCGCGGAACCAGGATCATGTCCTCGGCCACCCAATAGGTCTCGCGCGCGTGGTAATCGATGTAGAAGTTCTTGAAGTTGTCGGTGATGCCGTAAAGCACGTCGCGCCGTTCGGGAATGCGCGGATGGCTCCAGCTGCCGGCGGGATCATAGATCACGCGCTGGCTGCCGTTGAACATCAGCGCCGAATGGCCCCCCTCGCCGCGCGGGATGCCGATCACCGTGAACAGCGTGATTGAGGTCGGCGTGGCGGACACATAGCGCGCGTCGCGCACGGCTTCGTCGCTGGCCCAGATGTTGTCGGCCCCGCAGGCGGTCAGCACGATCGGCAGCGTGGCCGCCAGGAAGACGCGTCGCTTCATGTCCCCGCCCGTCCGATCAGGCGTTCGTCAGGGCCATGAAGACCAGGACCGCCAGCGATCCGACGATGACCCAGGTGGATCCGCGGATGAAGCCCGCGAAGGTCTTCTTGTGGTCGGTCAGGTCCATCGTTCCCTGGGTCGCTTCGGGTTTGTTGTCGTAGTCGGCCATCACTGCCCCATCGGTTTGCGTTCATCCTGCGATAGCGGAAAGCGGCGCAGCTGTCACGCCCCCCACAGCACCGCACCCTGCGTTTCGCCCACAGGCCGGATGCGCCCGGCGCGGTGCAGGTGGTTCACATGGGCCACGGCCTCAACCATGGCCAGGCCGTACTCGGCCTCGCCGATGCGGCGGCGGAACAGGATGTCGAAACACCCGACCGCGGTGCGCGGGCCGTCCGCCAGGGCCTGCGCCAGCCGGTCCAGCCCGGCGCGGTGGTTCTGGATCAGCTGCTCCAGCCGGAAGGGCAGCCCGGTGAAGGGCAGCTTGTGTCCCGGAAGCACCAGCTGGTCGGCCCGCGCCAGCGCCGTCAGCCGGGTGCAGCTTTCCAGCCACTCGCCCACCGGGTCGGCCTCGGGCTCGGTCGGATAGACCCCCAGGTTCGGAGAGATCGACGGCAGCAGCTGGTCACCGCCGATGACCAGATCGCAGTCCTGCGACCACAGCGTCGCGTGGCAGGGCGCATGGCCATGCCCCATCGCCACCCGCCAGCGCCGGCCGCCGAAGGTCACCGTGTCGCCCTCGACCAGGCGGGTGAAGCCTAAAGGCAGCGGGTGGACCACGTCGGCAAAGTTGAAGGGCCGGTCGCTGGCGCGCCGGTCCAGCATCTCGGCCGCCATCCCGGCCCGTCGCCAAAACGCCAGCGCCTGCGCGCTGGCACGGTCCTGCACGTCCAGGACCAGCATCCGCGCCATCAGCCATGCGGTGCGGCTGATCCACAGGTCGGCGCCCCGTTCCATGAACCAGCCGGCCAGCCCGATATGGTCGGGATGGTGATGCGTGCCGATCACCCGCACGACCGGCCGCCCCTGCAGCGGTCCGTCCAGCAGCACCTGCCAGATCTCGCGCGTGCGCGCCGTGTCGAAGCCGGTATCGACCACCGTCCAGCCGTCGGGATCGTCGAAGGCATAGACGTTGACATGGTCCAGCTTCATCGGCAGCGGCAGGCGCATCCACAAGACGCCCGGGGCGACGGTGATGGCCTGCCCATCGGCGGGCGGGGTGTCGTGCGGCGTGCGGATCACGCCGCGAAGTCGCCCGCCAGCGCGGCATCGCTCAGCGCGGTCAGGTCGCCCTGGCCCGCCTGCGCCTCGGCCAGATCGCCGGTGAACCGCGGCAGGACGCGCGCCATGAACACCCGCGCCAGCGCCAGATGCGCCGGTCCGCCCTTCAGCGCCGCGCGCAGGTGGTAATGCCCGCCCAGCACCCGCGCAAAGGCGGTCAGATAGGCGACCGCGCCCGCGAAACGGTCGGCCATGTCACGCTCCAGCAGGGCCTGGGTCGCCTCGCGCAGGGTCTCGGCGGCCTGCCACAGCTGGTGGGCCAGCTCGGGATGCGCGGACTGCGCGGCCTTGGCCCCGTCCAGCACCTCGTCCAGCAGGCGCATCGCGGCCTCTCCGCCGTCCGATAGCTTGCGTCCGACCAGATCCATCGCCTGGATGCCGTTCGTGCCCTCGTAGATCGAGGTGATGCGCACGTCGCGCAGATACTGCGCGGCGCCCGTCTCCTCGACATAGCCCATGCCGCCATGCACCTGCACGCCCATGTCGGCCACGCGGATGCCCACGTCGGTGCCATAGGCCTTGGCGATCGGCGTCAGGAAGGCCGCGCGGGCGGCCTGATCGGCATCCCCCGTGGCGCGATCCATGTCGATGGCGGTGGCGCAGGCTAGGCCGATGGCGCGGGCGGCAAAGACTTCGGCCTGCGCGGTGGCCAGCATGCGGCGCACATCGGGATGGCCGATGATCGGACCCATCTGGTTGCGGTCCACCGCATAGGCCACGGCCTTCTGCAGCGCGGCCTCGGCCACGCCCACGCCCTGCATGCCGACGCCAAGCCGGGCCACGTTCATCATCGTGAACATCGCCGCCATGCCCTTGTTCTCCTCGCCGACCAGCCAGCCGGTGGCGCCGTCATAGGACATGACACAGGTCGGGCTGCCGTGGATGCCCAGCTTGTGCTCCAGGCTGACCACCTTGAGGCTGTTGGCGACGCCCGGGTCGCCCTGCTCGTCGGGGATCAGCTTGGGGACCATGAACAGGCTGATGCCGCGCGTCCCCTTGGGCGCGCCCGGCAGACGCGCCAGCACCAGGTGGCAGACGTTCGACGTGACGTCGCTGTCGCCCCAGGTGATGTAGATCTTTTGCCCGCTGATCCGATAGGTGCCGTCGCCCGCCGGTTCCGCCCGGGTGGTCAGCGCGCCCACGTCGCTGCCCGCGCCCGGTTCGGTTAGGTTCATCGTGCCCGACCATTCGCCGCTGATCAGCTTGGGCAGATAGCGCGCCTTCAGATCGTCGCTGGCGTGATGCTCCAGCGCCTCGATCTGGCCCTGGGTCAGCAGCGGGTTCAGCTGCAAGGACAGGCAGGCGCCCGACATCATCTCGGCCACGGCCATGTTCAGGGCCTGCGGCAGGCCCATGCCGCCGTATTCCGGATCGGCCGACACGCCGACCCAGCCCCCCTCCGCAATCGCCCGGAACCCGTCGGCAAAGCCGGGCGAGGATCGCACCACGCCGTTCTCCAGCCGCGCGGGGGTCTGGTCGCTGCCCCGGTTCAGCGGCGCCAGAACGTTCTGGGCCAGCTTGCCGGCCTCGGACAGGATGGCGGTCGCGGTCTCGGCCGTGGCCTCGGCAAAGCGGTCGGTCCGGGCCAGGTCGGCGAAGGGGACGACATGGGTCAGGATGAAGTCGATCTGGGCTGTCGGGGCCTTGTAGGTCATCGGGTTCTCCTCCTGGCGCCTTGGCATCGGGCCGCGGCGCGTCTATCAACGGGCGCTGGCGGCATCTTGTGCCGCCGTCCTTTCAGGCTCAACCGAAACCCCGCGTCACGAATGCAGACCCTGCGACTGATCCCCGACCCTGCCGGCCTGGCCCAGGCCGCCCGCCTGCTGGCCCAGGGCCGCTGCGTGGCGATCCCGACCGAGACGGTCTATGGCCTGGCTGCCGACGCGCGCGACGGGGCGGCGGTGGCCGGCATCTACCAGGCCAAGGGGCGGCCCAGCTTCAACCCGCTGATCGTGCATGTGGCGGACCTGTCCGCGGCGCAGGCCATCGCCGACCTGCCGCCGCAGGCGCTGACCCTGGCGCGGGCCTTCTGGCCGGGCGCGCTGACACTGGTGGTGCCGCTGCGCGCCGATGCGGGCATCGCGGGGCTGGTCACGGCGGGGCTGGACACGATCGGCATCCGCGTTCCTGCCCATCCCGTGGCGCAGGCGCTGCTGCGGGCATCCGGCGCGCCGCTGGCCGCACCGTCGGCCAATGTCTCGGGGCGGATCAGCCCGACCACCGCAGATCATGTGCTGCACCCGGACGGAGGCCTCGACGGGCGCATCGCCGCGGTACTGGATGGGGGGGCCTGCCCGGTCGGCGTGGAATCGACGATCATCGGCTGGCAGGACGGTCGCCCGACGCTGCTCCGTCCCGGCGGCATCCCGGCCGAGGCGATCGCCGCCGCCTTGGGCGAACCCCTGGCCGCGCATCACGCCGACCCTTCGGCCCCGAACGCACCCGGACAGCTGTCCAGCCATTACGCGCCGCAATCGGCGCTGCGCCTGAACGCGACCCCCGCCCCCGGAGAGACGCATCTGTCCTTCGGCGCCCCCGGCCCGTTCAGCCTGTCGGAGACGGGCGACCTGACCCAAGCCGCCGCGCGCCTCTTCGACCTGCTGCGCCGTGCCGATGCCCTGGGGCGCCCGATCTCGGTCGCGCCGATCCCGGACCACGGGCTGGGCCAGGCGATCAACGACCGCCTGCGCCGCGCCGCCGCCCCCCGCCCCTGATTTCTCCTTTGTCGAAAATACCCCAGGGGGAGTCCGCAGGACGGGGGGCAGCGCCCCCCTGACGCGCGGTCTTCCTCAAAGCCCCAGAGAGTTGTAGACGTTCGAGATCCGCCGGATTGCCACCACATAGGCCGCAGTGCGCATGTCCTCGACCTTGGGGTTGCTGATCCAGACCTCCTTCATCTTCTTGAAGCTCTCGCGCATCGTGTCGTCAAGGCCTGACCGCACCAGCTCCAGCTCGTCCGCGCCGGTCAGAAACGCCTCCTTGAAGCCCTTGGACAGGGTCCAGTTCAGGCCGGTATCGGCCGACAGACGCTCCAGCTCCTCGACGATCATGCGGGCGCGGGCCTCCTCGTGGCGGCGCTCCAGACGGCCCAGGCTAATCTGCGACAGGTTCTTGACCCATTCGAAATAGGACACGGTCACGCCGCCGGCATTGGCGTACATGTCGGGGATGATCACGATCCCCTTCCGGCGCAGGATCGCGTCCGCGTCGGCGGTCACGGGACCGTTCGCCGCCTCGATGATCAGCTTGCAACTGATGCGTTCGGCGTTGTCGGCGTGGATCACGCTTTCCACCGCGGCGGGGATCAGGATGTCGCACTCCTGCTCCAGCATGGCCAGGCCGTTCTCGTAATAGTCGCCGCCGGCAAAGCCCTTGATGCCGCCGGTCGCGCGGATATGGCCGCGCAGCGCGTCGATGTTGATGCCCTGCGGGTTGGTGATGGCGCCGTCGCGCTCGATCACGCCGGTGATCAGGCACTTGTCCTCGACCGACAGGAACTGGGCGGCGTGATAGCCCACGTTGCCCAGGCCCTGCACGATCACGCGCTTGCCCGCCAGCACGCCGGTCAGTCCGGCCTGCTTCATCACGTCGTCATGGCGGAAGAACTCGCGCAGCGCGTATTGCACGCCGCGGCCCGTCGCCTCGACGCGCCCGTCGATGCCGCCCGCGGTGCGCGGCTTGCCGGTGACGCAGGCCTTGGCGTTGATGTCGTCGGGATGCAGCCGCTTGTAGGCGTCGGCCATCCACGCCATCTCGCGCTCTCCGGTGCCCATGTCGGGCGCGGGCACGTTCTGCGACGGAGAGATCAGGTTGCGGCGCGACAGCTCGTAGGTGAAGCGGCGGGTGATGCGCTCCAGCTCATCCTCGTTCCAGGCGCGGGGGTCGATGCACAGACCGCCCTTGGACCCGCCGAAGGGCACCTCGACCAGCGCGCATTTGTAGGTCATCAGGGCTGCCAGCGCCTCGACCTCGTCCTGGTTCACGTCCAGCGAATAGCGGATGCCGCCCTTCACGGGCTCCATGTGTTCGGAATGGACCGACCGATAGCCGGTGAAGGTGTGGATCTGGCCGCGCAGCCGCACCCCGAACCGCACCGTATAGGTGGAATTGCAGACCCGGATCTTCTCCTCCAGCCCCGGCGCAAGGCTCATCAGGCCTGCGGCATGGGTGAACATGCGGTCCACTGAATCCCGGAACGAGGTCGTGTTGACGGACATTGCTGCTTCCTCCTGGTGACGGCGCAAGGTCGATATGGCCGCACGCTAGGCCAATCCGCCCGGTGCCGCCACAGCGGATCGTCGCCGACGGCGCCATGTTTGCGATAAAAACCAGCAGCTTTTGCACGACGCGCAGCCCGGCCGGGGTTTTCCTTTTCACACCATTTATTATGCTGATAGGGAAACCGCCTCTCTGTCCGCGGTGTTTGGATGGAAACCAAGGAAGAAGAATGAAGACCGATACCACCCATGCACCGGCCCCCGGCATCACGCGGGGCCGCAAGTTCGATCAGGTCCGTGACGGGGCTGCCGTCATCTTTCTGCGCGACGGCTATGCGGCCGCCAGCGTCGACGACATCGCCCGGTCCGCCCGGGTGTCCAAGGCGACGCTCTACAGCTATTTCCCCGACAAATCCCTGATGTTCCGCGAGGTGCTGCGCGCCACGATGGACAGCGCCTTCCGCCAGCAGCCCTTCGCGGCCGACCCCGCGTCCCAAGCCCGGACCGAGCTGCCGCGGGTATTGTCGGACCTGGCGACGTGGGCATTGTCGGAACCGCGGCTCAGCCTGCTGCGGGTGATGACCGCCGAATCGACGCGCTTTCCCGACGATGCGCGCGACTATGACGACGCCTTGGCCAACCGCGTCGCGGCCCCCCTGGCACAGATCATCGACGGCTGGATCGCCGCGGGGCAGATCCGCGACCATGACAGCGGTCAATCCTCCCGCCAGCTGGTCGCGTTGATCACCGGGCAGGTCCAGCAGCCCGCCCTGCTGACCGGCACCACGCTGCCCGACGCGCAGGTCGCGCGGATCGCCCGCGACGCGGCGGCACTGTTCCTGTCGGCCTACGGCCTGCAGGCCGCCTGAGGGCGCGACGCGCCCAGGGGCTGTTGCATTCCTGCGATGATCGAAACGTGATCCATCACCCCGCTTCTCAAGGCCGGGGGCGCGGCCTATGCTGGCGGGAACAAGGTCCGGAAACAGGACCGGCAGGGGTGACAGGCGATGATCAGCAGGGACTGGACGATTCGGGCCGCGATGGCCGCCGGCGTGGCGCTGGCCGTGCAGGGCTGCGCATCGTCGCCGAACCGCATGCCGCCCGCGGGCGGCTATGCGGGGCCTGCCTATGCGGCCCAGCCCGGCTATGCGCCCGCGCCCTATGCCGCCGCGCCCGCGCCCTATGCGGCCCCCGCACCGGCCCCCTATCCGACGGCGCCCTATCCGGCCGCAGCCCCCTTCCCGGCGGCACCCGTGGTGGCGGACCTGCCTGCCGCGACGACCGGCATCACCGGGGTGACCGAACGCAAGCCCGACCTGTGCAAGGCCAGCAGCTACGCCTCCAGCGTGGGCCAGCCCGGCAGCACGATCCCGACGCTCGGCCTGCCCGGCGCCTATCGCGTGGTCGAGTATCGCGGGATCGAACCCCAGGACTATGACCCCGACCGGCTCGTCTTCCGCCTGGATGCGACCGGCACCATCACCAAGATCGATTGCGGATGACCCACATGCACAAGACCACGCTTGCCCTGATCCTTGCCGCGACGGCCCTTGCCGCCTGCGAGCCCGCCTATGTCGAGCCGACCCCGCCCCCCGTCGTCGACGAATGCGGCGCCGCCGGCTATCAGGGCCTGATCGGCCAGCCCCGCACGGCCCTGTCGGCGATGAACTTCCCCCTGGGCACCCGCGTCATCGGCCCCGAGGACATGGTCACCGCCGATTTCCGCCCCGACCGGCTGAACATCGAATACGGCGTGAACGGTCGCATCACCAAGGTCAGCTGCTTCTGACCCGTTTGGCGTTGCGCAGGCCGAGGCGGGCTGTCACCATCCCGACATGATGAACGCGATCCCGCCCGATGCCGACCGCGTGGTGTTCGACCGCAGGGAACTGAACCTGATCCTGTCGACCTACGGCCGCTTCGTGGCCGCAGGTGAATGGCGCGATTACGGCATGTCCTTTCTGCGCGACGCGGCGGTGTTCAGCGTCTTTCGCCGCGCCGCCGAACACCCCCTCTACCGGATCGAAAAGCGTCCTCGGCTGCGTGCGGCCCAGGGCGCCTATGCCGTGATCGCGATGGACGGGCGCATCCTGAAACGCGGCCACGATCTGGCCCAGGTGCTGCGCGTGCTGGACGCCAAGCTGATCCGCCCCATCGACTAGGTGCCGCGCGGCTTGGCCCGCACCGTCGGATCGGCCGCGGTCGGGTCCTCGGGCCAGGGATGGCGCGGATAGCGGCCGCGCATGTCCTTTCTGACATCGGCATAGGAGCTGGCCCAGAACCCCGGCAGGTCCATCGTCACCTGCACCGGCTTGCCGCCCGGCGACAGCAGCGTGATCCGCAGCGGCCGCCCGCCCACCGCCGGATGGCGGGTGACGCCGAACAGCTCCTGCAGGCGCAACTCGATCGACGGGTCCGCGCCCCCGTAATCGATCGGCACGCGGCGACCCAGGGGGGTGGTGAACTGCCCCGGCGCCTCCTGATCCAGCCGCTGCTGGCCTGCCCATCCGATCCGCGCCTTCAGCGGCTCGACCAGATCCAGCCCGCGCAGATCCGCCAGCGTCCGCACCCGGCCCAGCCAAGGCAGCAGCCAGTCGCCATCCGACAGCAGGTCGACATCCGCCACAGAGCCAAGGTCCGGCACCAGCGCGATCCGCGCCCGCAGACGCGCCGCGGCCGGGGTCCAGGGCAGCCCGTCCAGGCGCAATCCCTCCAACGCGGCCGCGGCCATCGCCTCGGCCGGGGCGTCGGGCCAGGGCCGGTCCGACAGCACCAGCGCGCCCAGCCGCTCCTGCAGGCGGGCGACGACGCGACCCTCGCGGCGCGACCATTCGCACAGGGCCTGCTGGCCGATCCGGTCGCCATGCAGCGCGCGCAGATCACCCTCGTCCAGTCGCGCGGCCAGCCTGATGCGCGCCTCGCGCTGATCCCCGTCCAGATCCAGCGCCACGATCATCCGTTGCGCCGCCAGGCTGTCCTCTGATGCAAGCACCGCACCCTTGCCGCCCGACAGCACGAACCGCGCCTCGTCGCCCTTACGCCGCAGCCCGATCCGGTCGGGATAGGCCAGCGAGGCCATGCCGCCCGCCGACAGGGCCGACAGGGGGGGTGCGGGGGGGACATCGTCCCCCCCGCCGTCGCGGGACGCAACCAGCCGCCGCAACCGCTTGGCCTCGGCCCTGATCCTCTCGATGCCCTGCCGGTTCACCTCGAATGCCGCACGCGTACCCGGATCGCGGATCGCGCGCAGGCGATGCTCCAGATCGGCCCCCGCCCCGCGCAGCGGGTCGCGGTCCGACAGCAGCGCCGCCAGTTCGGCGGCAGCCGGCCCCGCCAGCGTCAGCATATGCGCCAGACGCGGATGCAGCGGCAGCCGTGCAAGCACCCGGCCATGCGCCGTGATCCGCCCCTCCGCATCCAGCGCGCCCAGATCGGCCAGCAGCGCACGCGCCTCGGTCAGTGCGGCATCCGGCGGCGGCGTCAGGAACGCCAGATCGGCGGCCCCCGCCCCCCAGACGGCCAGTTCCAGCGCCAGCCCGGTCAGGTCGGCCACGGCGATCTCGGGTGGCGCGAAAGCCGGCAGCGCCCCCTCCTCGGCCCGCGCCCACATGCGATAGCAGATGCCCGGTGCCACCCGCCCCGCCCGGCCGCGCCGCTGCTCGGCCTCGGCGCGGCTCACGCGCTCGGTTACCAGCCGCGACATGCCGCTGCCCGGATCGAACCGGGCACGCCGCGCGCGCCCCGCATCCACCACCACCCGCACGCCCGGGATCGTCAGCGAGGTCTCGGCGATGGCCGTCGCCAGAACGATCCGCCGCACGGCTCCCGGGGGGGCCAGCGCCGCGCGCTGCGCCGCGGCCGGCAGCGCGCCATACAGGGGCAGCACCTGGCAGCCCGTCCCCGACAGGGCCGCCGTCACGCGGCGGATCTCTCCCTCTCCGGGCAGAAAGGCCAGTATCGTGCCGCCCGTCTCGCGCGTCTCGTCATGGGCCCTTGCGATCAGACGCGCGGCATCGTCCGCTAACCGCCCGCCCGCGGGCAGGGGCCGGTCCAGCCAGCGCGTCTCGACCGGAAAGGCCCGCCCCTCGGACGTCACCACGGGCGCGACGTCCAGCATTGCCGCCACCGGCCCCGCGTCCAAGGTGGCGGACATCACCAGCACCGCCAGATCCTCGCGCAGGGCACCCCGCGCCTCCCAGACCAGAGCCAGCCCCAGATCGGCGTTCAGGCTGCGCTCGTGGAACTCGTCGAAGATCACGCAGCCCACGCCCTCCAGCGCGGGATCGGTCTGGATCATCCGCGTCAGGATGCCCTCGGTCACCACTTCGATGCGGCTGCCCCGAACCGATTCCCCGCGCATCCGGTATCCGACCTGCCCACCCACGGCCTCGCCCAGGGACTGCGCCAGGCGCTCGGCTGCGGCGCGCGCGGCCAGGCGGCGCGGCTCCAGCATCAGGATGCGGCCCGCGACCTGATCCATCAGCGCCAGCGGCACCCGCGTCGTCTTGCCCGCGCCGGGCGGGGCCACCAGCACCGCGCGACCGTGGCTGCGGATCGCCGCGCACAGCGCAGGCAGGGCGTCGTCGATGGGCAGGGCATCCGTCATGCCCGCCTTCTAGCGCCGCCGGGGCACCGGGCACAATCGCGCCGCTACACATCGCGCCTCCGCGGACCTATCTTGCACCCGCGGCGTTGGGTGTCGCGAAACGAACAGGGGCAGACATGGGTATCCGCAGCGACGTGATGGAGGGGCTGGGCCTGTCCGATCCGGTGATCCGCATCGGCGTGACGGGCCTGTCGCGGGCCGGCAAGACGGTGTTCATCACCTCGCTGGTGGCGAACCTTCTGGAACGCGGGCGCATGTCGTCGCTGCGCGCTGCCGCCGACGGGCGGCTCAAGGCGGTGTGGTTGCAGCCCCAGCCCGACGACACCATCCCCCGCTTCGACTTCGAACGCCACCTGGCCGCGCTGACCGGCCCCGATCCGCACTGGCCCGACGGCACGCGTCACGTCAGCCAGCTGCGCCTGTCGCTGCGCCTGCAGGGCGGCGGCATGTTCGGGGGGCTGCGCGGCGCGCGCAACCTGCATGTGGACATCGTCGATTATCCCGGCGAATGGCTGCTGGACCTGCGCCTGATGGAACGCGACTTTGCGCAATGGTCGACCGAGGTGCTGGACCGCATCGCGGGCCGCCCCGGCGCCGACCGGTTCCTGACCGCGCTGCAGGCGCTGCCCCGCGATGACGGCTTCACCGAACCGCAGGCCCAGCAGCTGGCCGACATCTATACCGCGCATCTGAACGCGGCGCGCGACGCGGGCTGGTCGGACTGCACGCCCGGCCGGTTCCTGATCCCCGGAGAGCTGGCGGGATCGCCCGCCCTGACCTTTGCGCCCCTGCCGCCCGACCTGCAGGCCACGCGGCTTGGCCGCGAATTCCGCCGCCGGTTCGATGCCTACAAGTCGCGGGTGATCCGGCCTTTCTTTCGCGACCACTTTGCCCGCATCGACCGCCAGGTGGTGCTGGTCGACATCCTGGGCGCGATCCATCAGGGCCCCCAGGCGGTCGAGGACATGCGCCGCGCCATGGCCGACATCCTGTCGGCCTTCCGCCCCGGCCGCGCAGGCTGGCTGGGCCAGCTTCTGGGCACGCGGCGGGTCGAACGCATCCTGTTCGCCGCGACCAAGGCCGACCACCTGCACCACACCCAGCACAACCGCCTGACCGCGATCCTGTCCGCCATGCTGCGCGAGGCCCGCGACCGCGCCGATTTCCAGGGCGCCCGGACCGAGGCGATGGCCATCGCCGCCCTGCGCGCCACGACCGAGGACATGATCGCCCAGCCCGACGGCGACCTGCCCGCCGTGCGCGGACGCCTGCTGGACGGGCGGCAGGCCGCGTTCTTTCCGGGCGAACTGCCCACCGACCCCGCGGTGCTGCTGCATCCCGCACGGCAGGGCGCGCAGGCGTGGCTGGATGCCGATTACGCGATCATGAACTTTGCCCCCTCCCCCCTGACCACGCGTCCGGGCGACGGCCCGCCCCACATCCGGCTGGACCGCGCCGCCGAATTCCTGATCGGAGACCGCCTGTGACAGACGCCCCCAAACGCCCGCGCGGCCCGGTCCTGATGCCTCTGGACGACGATACCGGCACCCGGCCGCGGCCGCCTCGCACGGAAACCCGCGCGGACGACGCCCCAAGCCCCGCCGATGCCCCTGCCATCGACATCAGCGACGCCCCGCTGCCCCAGCCGCGCACCATGCAGATGGTGGCCCGCCTGGTCGGGCGCCCGCCGTCGCGGCTGACGCGGCTGTTCATCAATGCCGGGGCGGCGCTGTTCACCTTCCTGCTGGGCGTGATGGCGCTGGATTTCATCGACGGGCTGATGACCCGCTATCCCCTGCTGGGCTGGATCGCGGTGACGTTGTTCGCGGTGTTCACGCTGGCCGCGTTGGGCATGGCGTTGCGCGAATGGCGCGCATGGCGTCGGATGGCCAGGATCGACGCGCTGCAGCGACAGGCGGGCGCGGCGCTGGCCGCGGAAAGCCTGGATCAGGCCAAGGCGGTCACCGACGGCTTGGTCGCCCTCTATGCCAAGCGCCCCGAGATGGAGTGGCAGCGTCAGGGCCTGGCCGACCGCCGGGCCGAGACCTTTGACGCCCAGGCCCTGCTGACCCTGGCCGAGACGGAGCTGCTGGCCGGGCTGGACCAGCAGGCGCGCCGCGAGATCGAGGCCGCCGCCCGGACGGTCGCCGCGACGACCGCGCTGGTCCCGCTGGCCCTGGCCGACGTTGCGGCCGCCCTGGCCGCGAACCTGCGCATGATCCGCCGCATGGCCGAGATCTATGGCGGGGGGGGCGGGGGCGGCGGGGGGGGGG
>NZ_JXYF01000081.1:0-794 GCF_000967735.1 Paracoccus sp. S4493 | reverse complement strand
CCGCCCTGACGCTTGTCCTGACCGGACCCGCCATCGCCCAGGACGACCTGCCGCCCGGCCTGCGCGGCGCACAGCTGCTGCCCGGCTGGACCGAACCCGGCGGCGCGCGCATCCTGGCGCTGGAACTTCTGCTGGAGCCGGGCTGGAAGACCTACTGGCGCAGCCCCGGCGACACCGGCCTGCCGCCCCAGCTGGACTGGGCGGGGTCACGGAACCTGTCCCATGTCACCCTGCACTGGCCCGCGCCCCAGGCCATCCGGTCCGGAGAGACGCTGGAGATGGGCTATCACGACCGCCTCGTGCTTCCGCTGACCGCCCATCCGCAGGACCCCGGCAAGCCCGTCGACATCGCCGCCCAGATCGATCTGGGCCTGTGCGAGAACATCTGCGTTCCCGTGCACCTTGAACTGCAGGCGCCGCCCGTGGGCAGGCAGTCGGACCCGGTGATCGCCAGCGCCCTTGCGGCGGAGCCGCAGCGCCTGGACGGCAATCCCGCATGCGAGGTGACGCCCCTGGCAGACGGGCTGCGCGTCGCGATGGACCTGCCGCAGGGCCCGGCCACGCTGGCCGCGGTCGAACTGACCGACAATCCGCAGGTCTGGGTCTCGGCGGCGGACATCCTGCCCGGACCCACGGGCCCCCAGGCGGTGGTCGAGATGGTCGCCCCCTCGGGCAAGCCCTTCGATCTGGACCATGACGCGCTGCGCCTGACGGTGATCCCCGCCGATGGGGGACGGGCGACCGAAACCACCGGCTGCGCCGCGGACTAGGTCCCCGCGCGGCGCCCCCGCCGG
>NZ_JXYF01000080.1:0-7418 GCF_000967735.1 Paracoccus sp. S4493 | reverse complement strand
CAAGATCATCAAGTGATCCAAGGCCCAAGCGGGCCAAGGAATGCTGATGCTGCCGGATGATCCTTTCGGGGATATCGCGGCGGACAGGGCCACCCTTCGGGGTGGCCCTTGTCGTTTGTGTCTGGCGACGGTGCCAATATGGATGACATGACCAAAAAGTCGCGTTGACCGAAGTGGGGCCGCGCGCGAGACTGCAGGTCAGGAACAGGACAAGATCAAGCTGATGTGCCAGATCTTTGCCGGGCAGCACCCGGACCGCTATGAAACCGTCACCCGCCGTTTGCGCCTGAACGGCCAGTCGACATCGATCCGGCTGGAGCGCGCATTCTGGTGCATCCTCGACCGCATCGCCGCCCGCGAAGGCGTGACGACGCCCGCCTTCATCTCCAAGCTGCACTCCGAAGTGCTGGAGCTGCACGGAGAGGCGCGAAACTTCACCTCGCTGCTGCGCTGCGCCTGCACGATCTATCTGGGCGAGGACGACGTCGCCCCGGCCATCGCCGCGGAGTGACGCGAATATTTTCGCTGTAGTAATCCGATACTACCCGGCCCGTCCCCAAGCCCCTAGCCTCGATCAGGCAAGACACGTGCAGGGAGGGCCAGATGGCCAAGTACATCCACTCGATGATCCGCGTTCTGGACGAGGCGGCCTCGGTCGATTTCTATGACCGCTGCTTTGGACTTAAGGTGGCCGAGCGGCTGGATTTCGAGAAATTCACGCTGATCTACCTGTCCAATGGCGAAAGCGGGACCGAGCTGGAGCTGACCGTCAACAAGGGCCGAACCGAGCCCTATGACTTGGGCGACGGCTATGGGCACGTGGCCTTTTCAGTCGACGATGTCGACGCGACCCACGCCCGGTTGGAGGAGATCGGCTTTGCCCCCCGCAAGCTGGTCGATTTCGCGCCGGGCGGCGAGGTGATCGCCCGCTTCTTCTTCATCAAGGACCCGGACGGATACGAGATCGAGGTCCTGCAGCGGGGCGGCCGCTACAGCTGATCAGCCTGCCGCGCCCTTGGGAGGGGGCGCGGGACCACATCAAGGGAGGAGGAACCCATGTCTGAACCAACGACCAAGGGCCTGACCCGTCGGGCGCTGCTGTCGCGGGCCGTCGCAGTCGGCGCGCTGGCAGTGGCCGGCGCAGGCTTCATCGCGGCCCCCGACGCGGCCTGGGCCGTCGAGGTGATCGCGATCAGCGAGCACGAGATGGCCACGCTGCTGCAGATGGCCCGCGACATCTATCCGCATGACCGCGTGGGCGACCGCTTCTATGCGATCGCGATCAAGGGATACGACACCGCCGAGAACCAGCCCATGGTGGCCGAGGGCATCGCCGCGCTGGACGCCGCCGCGCAGGCGGCCGGGCATGACGACTATGTCTCGATCGGGTGGGAGCAGGACCGTGTGGCGATCCTGCGCCGGATGGAGGACAGCGCGTTCTTCCAGACCGTCCGGGGCGGGCTGGTGACCGGTCTCTACAACCAGAAAGAGGTCTGGCCGATCTTCGGCTATGAGGGAGAGAGCTTCTCCCAGGGCGGCTACATCTATCGTGGCTTTGACGACATCGACTGGCTGTAAGGGGGCGGATCATGGCTACGGCAGCGAAATTCGAACTGACCGACGACAGCGTGGTCGTCATCATCGGCACCGGCGCGGGCGGCGGCGTGCTGGCCAACGAACTGGCGCAGAAGGGCGTCAAGGTCGTGGCGCTGGAGGCGGGCGGGCGCTATCTGCCCGAAGACTATATCAACGACGAATGGGAAAGCTTTGGCCAGCTGGCCTGGACCGATCCGCGCACGACCAGCGGCGACTGGCGCGTGGCCAAGGATTTCAGTGGCTTGCCCGCTTGGATCGTCAAGGCGGTCGGCGGCACCACGACCCATTGGGCGGGCGCCTCGCTCCGGTTCCAGGAGCATGAATGGAAGGCCCTGACCACCTATGGCGCGGTCGAGGGGGCGAACCTGCTGGACTGGCCCATCGACGCGGCCGAGATGGCGCCCTGGTACGAGAAGGCCGAGGCCAAGCTGGCCGTTACCCGAACCGGCGACTTTCCGGGCCTGCCCGGCAGCAACAACTACAAGGTGTTCGAGGCGGGGGCCAAGGCCGTCGGCTATACCGAGGTGTCCACCGGGCGCATGGCGATCAACAGCATCGACAATGACGAACGGCCGGCCTGCCAGCAGACGGGGTTCTGTTTCCAGGGCTGCAAATGGGGCGCCAAATGGTCGTCGGCCTATACCGACATCCCAAAGGGTGAGGCCACTGGCAACCTGGAGGTGCGCGACCACGCCCATGTGGCCCGCATCCTGCACAATGACGAAGGCCGCGTCACAGGGGTCGAGTATTTCGACAAGGACGGCGCCCTGCAGTTTCAGGCTGCGCGTATCGTGGCCGTGGCGGGCAACAGCTTTGAAAGCCCGCGCCTGCTGCTGAATTCGGCCAGCGAGATGTTCCCCGACGGTCTGGCCAATAGCAGCGGTCAGGTGGGCCGCAACTACATGCGGCACACCACCGGGTCGGTCTATGGCATCTTCGAGAAACCGGTGCGGATGTGGCGGGGCACGACCATGGCAGGCATCATGCAGGACGAGGCGCATCACGACCCCGAACGCGGATTCGTCGGTGGCTACGAGCTGGAGACGCTGGCCCTGGGCCTGCCCTTCATGGCGGCCTTCATGGATCCCGGACGGTGGGGGCGAGAGTTCACGACCGCGTTGGATCAGTACGAATACATGGCCGGGCTGTGGATCGTCGGGGAGGACATGCCGCAGGAGACGAACCGCGTCACCCTGTCGGACACGGTCGACAAGTTCGGCCTGAAGGTCGCCAACGTGAATTTCAGCGATCATCCCAACGACGTGGCGATGCGCAATCACGCCTATGAGCGGGGGCAGGCGATGTACCGGGCGATGGGGGCCACGCGGACCCTGCCGACGCCACCCTATCCTTCCACGCACAACCTTGGGACCAACCGCATGTCGGAGCGGCCGGAGGACGGCGTGGTCAACAAATGGGGACAGACGCACGACATCGCGAACCTGTTCGTATCCGATGGCAGCCAGTTCACGACGGGCGCGGCGGAAAACCCGACCCTGACCATCGTCGCGCTGGCGATCCGTCAGGCCGACCATATCGCCAAGGAAATGGCCGCGGGCACGATCTGAGGAAAGACGACCGCCCGGGGTGTCCTCCGGGCGGTCGTGGTGGATCAACCGTTGGCGGCCTTCTGGTTGACGCCGCCCTCGGCGATGCGGGTCATGTGCTTGTCGCCGTCGCGGGTGCTCTCCAAGCATTCCTGCAGAACGCCGCCATCGGCATCCAGGTCCAGGCGGTTGGCAAAGCTGCGTACGCAGCCATAGCCCGCGATCGCGTAATGGGTCAGGCGCTGATACTGGGTGACGATGGCCGCGTCGCGGACGTCGTCATCACCGAAATCGGCCTGCAGCGCGTGCTTGCGGGCCTCGGTCACCAGACCTTCCATGCCCTTGCAGTGCTCTCCGGTGGGGTCGACGCCGTGCTGGCTGCACAGGGTCGCCAGATGCTCCATGCCGCGGGCGATGCCTTCGTTGCCGGCGATCAGCGCCTCGGCCAGTTCGCGCGACTTGGCGACGCGACCCATCTCGGTCACGACGGGCATGGACTGCTTGCAGGCGGAATACAAGTCCTGCAGTTGGTCCAGATACAGATCCTTGAGGGAATTCATGGTCATGATACGGCCTTTCTGATGGTGCTGGATGACCAACGATCCCCGGCCCGCCCCGTTCCATCGCGATGGCAAAGATCGCCCCTGCGCGCTTGACTTTGCGGGCCGTCCGGGTCAGCACTGCGGCCCCTTCAGCAGCGGAGGACATCCCCATGTTCGCGTGGTTCGAACGACGCATCGACCCCTATCCCGACCAGACCCCGACCATGCCCCCGTCGGGTCTGTGGCGGTTCGTGCTGCATTACAGCCGCGGCACGCTGCCCTGGCTGGTGCTGCTGGCCGTGGGATCGGGCCTGATCGCGCTGATCGAGGTGGCGCTGTTCGGCTGGCTGGGGCAGCTGATCGACCAGCTGGCCGACACCCCGCGAGAGGTCTTCTGGGACCGTCATGGCGGCAGCATCGCGCTGATGGCGCTGGTGCTGCTGGTGGTGATGCCGGCGCTGAACGTGGTGACATCGCTGGTCCTGCACCAGTCGCTGATGGGCAATTTCCCGCAGCGCATCCGCTGGCAGGCACATCGCTGGCTGCTGCGCCAGTCGGTCGGCTATTTCCAGGACGAATTCGCGGGCCGCATCGCGCAGCGCCTGATGCAGACCGCGCTGGCCGTGCGCGAGGTGTCCATGAAGATCATGGACGTGGGCAGCTATGTGCTGATCTATTTCCTGGGCGCGATGGTGCTGGCTGCCAGCCAGGACTGGCGTCTGGCCTTGCCCTTCCTGGTCTGGGCCGCGGCCTACGGCGCGCTGCTGTGGTATGTCGTGCCGCGCCTTGGCCGCGTGGCGCAGGAACAGGCCGATGCCCGCAGCGCGATGACCGGGCGCATCGTCGACAGCTATACCAACATCGCGACGGTCAAGCTGTTCTCTCACTCCGACCGGGAGGAGGCGTGGATGCACCAGGGCATGGACCGGTTCCTGGGCACCGTCCACGCGCAGATGCGCCTGTCCAGCCTGCAGGACATGGTGCTGAACCTGCTCAACGTCTGGCTGGTCGCGGCGGTGGCCGGGCTGGGGCTGTGGCTGTGGACGCAGGGGCTGATCGCGGTCGGGGCGGTCGCCATCGCGGTGCCGCTGGCGCTGCGGCTGAACAACATGTCGCACTGGATCATGTGGGAATTCGCCGCCCTGTTCGAGAATATCGGCACCGTGCGCGACGGCATCACCAGCCTGTCCCTGCCACGAGAGGTGCGCGACGCGCCGGGGGCGCAGCCCCTGCTGCCCGGTCCTGCGGCGGTGCGGTTCGACAACGTCACCTTCCGCTATGGCGGTGCTGCGGGGGCGCAGCCGATGGCGGTGCTGGACGACCTGACGCTGCATCTGCAGCCCGGTGAACGGGTGGGCTTGGTGGGCCGGTCGGGCGCGGGAAAATCGACGCTGATCAACCTGCTGCTGCGCTTTCACGACATCGACGCGGGGCGCATCACCATCGACGGCCAGGACATCGCGCAGGTGACCCAGGACAGCCTGCGCGCGGCCATCGGCGTGGTCACGCAGGACAGTTCGCTGCTGCACCGGTCGGTGCGCGAGAACATCGCCTATGGCCGCCCCGACGCGACCCCGGATCAGATCGACCACGCCCTGCGCATGGCCGAGGCGGACGGGTTCGTCCCGTCGCTGTCCGACAGCCAGGGCCGGCATGGGCTTGATGCGCATGTGGGCGAACGCGGCGTCAAGCTGTCGGGCGGCCAGCGCCAGCGCATCGCCATCGCGCGGGTCGCGTTGAAGAACGCGCCGATCCTGTTCCTGGACGAGGCCACAAGCGCCCTGGACAGCGAGGTCGAGGCCGCGATCCAGTCCCGGCTGGAAGCATTGATGCAGGGCAAGACGGTCATTGCCATCGCGCATCGCCTTTCCACCATCGCCGCGATGGACCGGCTGGTGGTCATGGACCAGGACCGGATCGTCGAACAGGGCAGCCATGCCGAACTGCTGGAACGCGACGGTCTGTACGCCCGGCTGTGGCACCGCCAGTCCGGCGGTTTCTTGGCCGCGGACTGAGGGCAGGACGTGAAAAAGGCCCCGGCGCGATGCCGGGGCCTCCGTCGTTTCGGTGGTGCGCTTACTGCGCCAGCAGGTCGGTGATCCGGCGGACCGAGGCGCGGCGGTTGTCGCGGATGTCGCCCTCGGCACGGACGCGCAGGAACTGCTCGCCATAGCCTTGGGTCACCAGGTTCTCCGGCGGCACGTCAAAGTACTCGGTCAGTGCCAGCGCCACCGATTCCGCACGACGGTCCGACAGCGCCAGGTTGGCGGCGTCCGACCCGACCGTATCGGTATGACCCTCGATCATGAAGATCTCCTGCGGGTTCTGGGCGATTTGGTCCTGGATCGCACGACCCAAGCCCTGCAACTGCTGCGCCTGATCCGACCGGATCGCGGCAGAGCCGGTATCGAAGGTGATCGCATCGATGTTGACCGGCGCCACCAGCGCCCGCACCTCGGGGATGTTGCGGATCTGGGACAGCGTGAAGCGGCGGTCGACATTCGCCTCGCGCAGCAGGGCCTCGCGCAGCTGATCCTCGTTCAGGGGCGCATTGCCGGTCTGGACGGGGGCGGGGGCGGGCAGGGCGCCGATATCGACGGGCTGCACGTCGGCGGTGTCGTCGATCAGCTGCGTGGTCGTGCCGTCGGCGCTGACCAGGGTGCGGCGCAGCACCTGTAGGTTCGCGTCACGGATGGTCACAACGCGGCTGCCGTCCTGGCGTGTCACGATGGTGCGCGACGAACCGTCGTCGAAATTCTCGGTCTGCACGGTCGAGCCGGGCTGGCGCAGCAGGGCGACCTCGTCCTTGATGACCTCTTGGCTGCCATCGGCGCGGGTAACGACGACGCGGTCCGGCGCGGACAGCGCAACCTGGCGGTTGTTGTTCAGGTAGGACCCGACCGCCACGGCACCCAGACCCAGCAGCAGGGCATTGCGCAGGCGGTTGTCGTCGTCCTCCTCCTCGGCCTGCGGTGCAGGCTGACCGGTGGCGCCCGCCAGCGCGTCGCGCAGGCTGGTGGTGAAGTCCTCGGACGACGACCGGGCGTTCTCCTCGGTCACCTGCTGCTCGGTGATCTCGCCCGATCCATCGGCTGCGTCCAGCGCCGCCGCGGTGGCCGGTGCGGTCGCCTGGGCAGCCTCGCGCGATGCCTCGGTCTCGACGGTGTCCTCTTCGGCGGCGCGACGGATCATCTCTCCGTTCTGGCCGACGCGGTACATCTGCGCCTCGGTCGGGGCCAGGCGCAGCTCGCCCGCCTCATTGGTCTCGACGACAACACCGTTCGGGGTCATCGCACGACCGCCATCCGCACAGGGGAACGCGCTGCCGTCCAGACAGGTCAGCGCCGAGGTGTCCAGGCCACCCTGCACCTCCTGCGTCAACACTCCGGCCAGACCCGGCAGGGCGCCAGCGCGTTCGACCTGCGTTGCACCGGTCGCCAAGGTCAGGCCACCCTGAGCCGCAGGCGCTGCGGGTTCCGCAGGTGCATCGGCCGTCGCGGCCGGATCGGCTGCGGGCTGCTCGCCCTGCTCCTGCGCGCGCAACTGCTCGGTCAGGGCGTCGAGGTCGCTTCCGACGGGTTCTTCAGCGGCATCCGCCGGCTGCTGGTCGTTCTGCGCGGCAGGGCGTGCGTTCGGACGAGCCTCTGCCGGAGCGTCGGCGGCAGGAGGCGCCTCGCGCTGCGGGTTGGCGCGCGGCGCGGCATCGCCGGCGGCCGGGGCCTCTGCGGCGGGC
>NZ_JXYF01000079.1:0-31833 GCF_000967735.1 Paracoccus sp. S4493 | reverse complement strand
CCTGGCGCGACATCCGCGACCTGATGGCGCTGGCAGCGGCGGCGGCCGTCCTGCAGGCGGCGCTGATCGCCGGGGCATTGGCGCAGGGGCTGCGCCCGGTCGCCACCATCGCCGCGCGCCTGTCCGACATGACGCGGGGCGACCTGGACAGCCGCATCGGCCCGCTGCCCCATCCCGACCTGGCGGCGCTGGCCACCCATGCCGACCGGCTGGCGCAAGCGCTGGAACAGGCCCGCACCGACCGCACCCGCCTGCAGCACCAGGTGATCGCCCGCGCGGACGCCGAACGAAAGGCCATCGCCCGCGACCTGCACGACGAGATGGGCCCGTGCCTGTTCGGCCTGCGGGTCGAGGCCGATGCGCTGCGCGAGGCGGCGCCCGACCCCGCGACCGCCGCGTCGGCCGACCAGATCGCGGCGATCGCGGAACAGATCGCCCGCGTGAACCGCACCCTGCTGGACGATCTGCGCCCGATGGCGGTGGGACAGCTGCCTTTGGCCACGGTGCTGGCGGATTACGTGGCCGATCTGAACCGCCGCTTTCCGGGCACCCGCTTTGCCCTGGACATGGCCGCGGGCCTGCCCGAGCCCGACGAGGCCACCGCCCTGACCCTGTTCCGCATCCTGCAGGAGGGCACAACGAACGCCCTGCGCCATGCCCGGGCGGACCGGGTGGACATCCGGCTCTGGACCGATCCGGCGCATTGGCGCATGGTGCTGGCCGATGACGGCGTGGGCATGGCCCCCGACCGGCGCGAGGGGACCGGCCTGACGGGCATGCGCGAACGCATCACCCTGCTGGGCGGCACCCTGCGCCTCGAGGCCGGGTCGCCCGGCACGCGCCTGATCGCGGACCTGCCCCGGCAGGCCGGACAGCCCTGACGACCGCCAGCACTGAGGACAGGACGACCCCGTGACGAAACGCGCCTTGGTCATCGACGACCACCCGATCACCCATCTGGGCGCCAGCCGCCTGCTGCGCGATCTGGGCTATGACCCGGTGGGCCAGGCCATGTCCGGAGAGGAGGCGCTGGACCAGCTGACCCGCGACCCCGCCGCCGACCTGATCGTCCTGGACATCAGCCTGCCCGGCGCGGGCGGCCTGGACCTGGTCGCCCCGCTGCTGGCCGCCGCCCCCGACGCGCGCATCCTGGTCTTTTCGATGAACGACCAGACAGGCTTTGCCGCCCGTGCCCTGCAGGCGGGCGCGCAGGGGTTCCTGTCCAAGAACGCCCCGCCGTCCGATTTTCGCGACGCCGTGCGCACGCTGGAGGCCGGAGAGTTCTATCTGGCCCCAAAGCAGGCGATGGCGCTGGCCACGCTGCGTGCGGGCGCGGCGGGCGACCCCCTGGGCGCGCTGTCGGACCGCGAACGCCAGGTCCTGGCCCTGATCGGGCAGGGGCATGCGCTGCAGGCCATCGCGGATCAGTTGGGCGTCAGCTACAAGACCGCGGCCAACACCTCGTCGGCGCTCAAGAAGAAGCTGGGCGTGGACGGGATCAACGGCTTGATGAAATTCGCGCTGGACAGCGGCGTATAGGGGGTCAGCATGCTGGCTTGGTTCACGAACGACACCGACACGACGCCCGGCGCGGCCGACCTGGCGCTGGAGGCGCTGGCGTCGGACCTGCGGGCGCGCGGCCTGCCCGTGGCGGGGGCGGTGCAGCGCAACCTGGACCTGGGCCCCGACTGCGCCTGCGACATGGAGATGATCGTGCTGGGCGATCCCGGCGATCCGGTCCGCATCTCTCAGTCGCTCGGGCCGGGGGCGCAGGGCTGCAGGCTGGATACCGGCGCGCTGGAGGAGGCAGTGGCGCGCACCGCGCCCCGCCTGGCCGGCGCGGGCCTGGTGGTGATCCCCAAGTTCGGCCGGCAGGAGGCGATGGGCCGCGGCTTTCGTGACCTGATCGGCCAGGCGGTGGCCGACGGGCAGCCGGTGATCCTCTACGTGCCGCGCCAGCAGCAGGCGGCGTTCCTGGATTTCGCGGGCGATCTGGCGGTGCGGATCCGGCCCGACCAGCTGCGGTCCTGGTGCCTGGACCGATTCTCGGCGGCGTCGTGACGGACCTGGACGCGCGGGGACTGCTGTGTCCCCTGCCGGTGCTGCGCCTGCGCAAGGCGCTGCTGGCGATGCCTGCGGGGGCGACCATACGGCTGATCGCGACGGACGGCATGGCGATGGTCGATGTGCCGCATTTCTGCGGGCAGGCCGGGCATGCCATGATCGGGATGCGCGATCTGGGCGACGGCGTCACGGAATTCACGGTCAGGCGCGGCCCCGCGACCGGACAGGCAGCCGATCCTGCCCCCGAAGAGAGTTGAGCACCGACGATGACCATGCCCTTCCTGCCCTCGCGCAAGCGCCTGTCGGAGTTGACGGAGCAAGAGATCGTGGCCCTGGCCATCGCCTCCGAGGAGGATGACGCGCGCATTTATCGCAACTGGGCGGCGTTCCTGCGCAAGGACTATCCCGCCAGTGCCGCCGTGTTCGACGCCATGAGCGCCGAGGAGGACGGCCACCGCCGCCTGCTGCTGGACATGCACCAGCGCCGGTGGGGTGACGCCATCGCCGTGATCCGCCGCGAACATGTCGCAGGCTATGTCACCCGCCGCCCCGCCTGGATGATCGAGAACCTGTCGCTGGACCGCATCCGCGCCGAGGCCGCGGGCATGGAACGCGACGCGGCCGAGTTCTATGCCCATGCCGCCCAGGTCAGCCAGGACGCCGGCACGCGCAAGCTGCTGGGTGATCTGGCCGCCGCCGAGCGCGGCCACGAGAACCGCGCCCACGAGCTGACCGAACAGCTGCTGCCCGCCGATGTCCGCGCCGAGGAGGATGCCGTCGCCCATCGCGATTTCGTCCTGACCTGGGTCCAGCCGGGGCTGGCGGGGCTGATGGACGGCAGCGTGTCGACCCTGGCGCCGATCTTTGCAGTGGCGTTTGCCACGCAGAACCCCTGGACGACCTTCCTGGTGGGCGCCGCCGCCAGCATCGGCGCAGGCATCAGCATGGGCTTTACCGAGGCCGCATCCGATGACGGCGTGGTGTCGGGGCGCGGATCGCCGCTGAAGCGCGGACTGTCGTCGGGGGTGATGACCACCGTGGGCGGGATGGGGCACGCCCTGCCCTATCTGATCCCGGATTTCTGGACCGCCACCACCATCGCCATCATCGTCGTCTTCGTCGAGCTGTGGGCCATCGCCTGGATCCAGAACCGCTGGATGCAGACACCCTTCTGGCGGGCCGTCTTGCAAGTCGTCGTGGGCGGTGGTCTGGTGCTGGCCGTTGGGGTGCTGATCGGATCGGGCTGACGGCCCCCGCCCGGGGGCCAGATGACCGAGATCCTGCTCAAGACCCTGCCCTTCTTCGCCCTGATCGGGCTGGGTTGGGTCGCCGCCGCCACGCGGTTCTTTCCCGCCCAGGGCGCGGCCTGGCTGACGAAGTTCGTGTTCTATTTCGCGCTGTCGGCGATGCTGTTCCGCTTTGCCGCGGGGGTCGATCTGGGTCGGCTGTTCGATCTGCGCTTCGTGCTGGCCTATCTGGCCGGGTCCACGGCGGTCTGGGCCGTAGGCCTGTGGGTCGCGCGCGCCCGCGGCCTGGGCCTGGCCGAGGCCGCGATGGAGGCCCAGTGCTGCATGATCGGCAACACCGGCTTTCTAGGCGTGCCGATGCTGGTCGTGCTGCTGGGCCCGGCGGCGATCGGGCCGGTGCTGATGGTGCTGATCATCGACATGCTGGTCTTTTCCACGCTGATCACGCTGATCGTGCATGCCTCGCGCAATGGCGGGGTCGGCGTCGCCGCGATTGTGCCGGTGCTGCGGGGGATCGCGGCCAACCCGATGATCCTGGCGATGGTCGCGGGCCTGTCCTGGGGCGGGCTGGGCCTGCCCATGCCCGCCCCCCTGGACGAGTTCCTGTCGATCCTGGGGGCCGCCGCCACGCCGGGCGCGCTGTTCGCCATCGGCGCCAGCCTGGCGGGACGCAGCCTGGCGCGGCTGGCCCCGTCGGCCTGGCTGTCGGGGGCCAAGCTGATCCTGCACCCGGCTGCGGTGGGTCTGGCGGCCTGGGCCTTCGGCGTCGATCCGGTCGCGGCGGGGGTCATGGTGGTCGCGGCGGGCCTGCCGGTCGCGGGCAACGTCTATATCCTGGCACAGCATTTCGGGCTGGCGCAGCAGCGGGTGTCGACCGCGATCCTGATCTCGACCGCGGCCAGCATCCTGACCATCCCCGCACTGATCCTGCTGATCGGGGCCTAGGCCCGCGCGGCCAGCATCGCCTCCTCCAGGATGTCCAGGGCCTGTGCGAACTGGTCGTCCGGGATGGTCAGCGGCGCCAGGAAGCGGATCACGTTGCCATGCACCCCGCAGGTCAGCAGCAGCAGCCCCCGCGCCAGCGCCTGTTCGCGCACCCGCGCGGTCAGGCCCGCATCGGGCCCGTCCGGCCCGATGAACTCGGCCGCAATCATGAAGCCCGGCCCCCGGATGTCGGCCAGTTCCGGCATCTGCGGCCCGATCGCCTCCAACCGCGCCTTCAGCGCTGCGCCCAGGCGGTCGGCGCGGGCGCACAGGCCCTCCTCCTCGATCACGTCCAGCACCGCCAAGCCAGCCGCGATTCCCAAAGGGTTGCCGCCATAGGTGCCGCCCAGCCCCCCCGGCTCGGCCGCGTCCATGATCTCGGCGCGGCCCGTCACGGCGGCGATGGGCAGCCCGCCGCCCAGCCCCTTGGCCATGGTCACCAGATCGGCCGCGACGCCGTGATGCTCCATCGCGAACAGGCGGCCGGTGCGCGCGAACCCGGTCTGCACCTCGTCGGCGATCATCACGATGCCATGCCGGTCGCACAGCGCGCGGATCGCCACGACGAAATCGGTGGGCGCGGGATAGAAGCCCCCCTCGCCCTGCACCGGCTCGAACACGATGGCGGCGACGCGGGCGGGGTCCAAGTCGGCCTTGAACAGCTTGTCGATGGCGGCAAGGCTGTCTTTGGTGGTGACCCCATGCAGCGGGCAGGGGAAGGGCGCGTGGAAGACGTCGGGCATCATGCCGCCGAAGCCCTTCTTGTAGGGGACGACCTTGCCGGTCAGCGTCATTCCCATGAAGGTCCGCCCGTGGAACGCGCCGGTGAAGGCGATCACCGCATCGCGCTTCGTGGCCGCGCGGGCGATCTTGACCGCGTTCTCGCAGGCCTCGGCCCCGGTGGTGACAAAGATCGTCTTCTTGGCGAAATCGCCCGGGGTCGCGTCGTTCAGGCGCTCGGCCAGGCGGACATAGTTCTCATAGGGCAGAACCTGGTGGCAGGTATGCGTGAACGCGTCCAGCTGGGCGCGCACGGCCTCGATCACGCGGGGGTGGCGGTGGCCGGTGTTCACGACCGCGATACCGGCGGCGAAGTCGATCAGGCGGTTGCCCTCGATGTCGGTGACGGTGGCGTTTTCGGCATGTGCCGCGAAATGGTCGGTCATCACGCCCACGCCGCGGGCCATGGCGGCGCGGCGGCGGGCGGCGGTTGCCGCGTTGGTCGCGGCGTCGGTCAGGTCCTTCATGGTGCATCCCTCCCTGGATGGATGATCCAAGGGTGATCCTTTCGCACGCGTTTGCCAACGGCGAACTTCGCCTCGACGCAGGCGGCGGGGCGGGCTATCCCCGGACGCGCACGTTCAAGGGAGGGAACCGGACATGCGCGACATCGCGGATCTGAGGCTGTCGAACATCCTGCTGGCGGTGGACGACGAGGGCATCGCCCGCGTCACCCTGAACCGCCCGGCCAAGCGCAACGCGCTGGACCTGGCCACCATCGAGGAGCTGATCGACATCTTCACCACCCTGCCGCGCGCGGGCGTGCGCGCCGCGATCCTGGACGCGGCGGGCAATCATTTCTGCGCCGGGCTGGACCTGGTGGAACACCACCGCGAGGATCGCAGCGCCGCTGATTTCATGCAGGTCTGCCTGCGCTGGCACGATGCGTTCAACCGGATGGAATATGGCGGCGTGCCGGTCATCGCCGTCCTGCAGGGCGCGGTCGTGGGCGGCGGGCTGGAACTGGCCAGCGCCGCGCATATCCGCGTGGCGGGGCCCGGCACCTATTTCGGCCTGCCCGAGGGGCAGCGCGGCCTGTTCACGGGCGGCGGCGCCACGATCCGCGTGGCCGACCTGATCGGCAAGGCGCGGATGATCGACATGATGCTGTCCGGGCGCCTCTATCGCGGGGACGAGGCCGTGTCGGTGGGGCTGTGCCAGTACATGGTCGACGACCCGGCCGCCCATGCGCTGCAGATCGCGCGCAAGGCGGCACAGAACCCGCCGCTGTCGAACTTCGCCATCTGCTCGGCCATTAGCCACATGCAGAACATGAGCGCGCTGGACGCAGCCTATGCCGAGGCCGCCGTGGCTGGCGTCGTGAACACCCAGGCCGCGGCCCGTGACAGGCTGGCGGCCTTCGCCGGCGGAACCGCGGACAAGATCAAGCCCGCCTGACGGGGGCGCCATGTCGCGTCGCGGGCCTTGGGCCCATGCCGCGGCAGCGGTCGGCCGGGGCTCGATGCCCCGGCTGACCGCTCCTCGCTCAGGGCATCAGGGTCAGGACCAGCGTGACCACCCCGCCGATCGCCAGGAACCCCAGCAGCACGAAGACCCCGTCCCGCGCCAGCAGGCCGAACGCCAGCAGGCTGACCACCACGCCCATCAGCGACGAGGTGAACGGAATGAATTCCAGCAGCGGCATCACCAGCCCGCAGCACAGGCAGATCCCCTGCACGATCCAGCGCATGGGCCGGCGCACCAGCGGGGTCAGCCGCTCGTGGCTGACCCGGTCCAGGAACCGCGCGGGCTTCTCCATCCAGTCCAGCGCCTTGCGCAGCCGGTCGCCGGACAACTGCCGCCGCATCAGGAAGCCCGGCAGCCAGACGTGATCGCGCCCGATCAGCATCTGCGCCGACACCAGCGCGATCAGCAGGCCGCAGATGCTGGAGAACAGCGGCACGCCCGACAGGGGCGACGCCACCGCAAAGGCCGGGATCATCAGGTTGGGGGGCAGCGAAGCCTGGCCCAGGGCCTCGGCGATCTGTCCGACGCTGACCTTGTCGCCTTCGGCCCCCTTGCGCACGCGGCCGACCAGATCGGTGATGACGGTGTCATCGCTCATCGCATTCTCCTGCTTGTCGGGGGTGCAACGCATGGACGCGTCACGGGGTCCGCGCTCAGCCCGCGCGGCGTGCGGCGGTCAGCAACCGGTCCAGCGACTGCAGGAACCGTGCCCGGTCGGCCTTGCCGAACCCCGCCCCGCCGCCCTTGTGGAACGGGTCCGCCGCGCGGATGTCAGCCATCAGGTCGCGCGTGGCCAGCCGTGGGCCGATGTTGCGCACGTCCAGCACCTCTCCGGCATGGGTCAGCACCGCCGCCCCCGCCTTGATGCAGCGATCGGCCAGCGGCAGGTCACCCGTCACCACCACGTCGTCGGGACCGCAGCTGTCGGCGATCCACTTGTCGGCCTCGTCGGGGCCCGCGGACACGATCTGCAGCCGGACCAGCGGATGCGTGGGCATCCTGAGGCCCCCGTTGCAGACCAGCACCATGGGCACACCCATGCGGACGGCCACCCGCTCGGCCTCGGCCTTGACCGGGCAGGCATCCGCATCGATGAACAGCGTGGTCATCAGTCGCGCAGCAGCTCGTTGATGGATGTCTTGGACCGCGTCTGCGCGTCGACACGCTTGACGATCACCGCACAGTACAGGTTCACGCCGTTCTTGGACGGCATCGTGCCAGACACCACGACCGACCCCGCCGGAACCTCGCCATAGGTCACGCTGCCGGTTTCGCGGTCGACGATCTTGGTCGACTGGCCGATATAGACGCCCATCCCCAGGACCGATCCCTCGCGCACGATGCAGCCCTCGACCACCTCCGAACGCGCGCCGATGAAGCAGTCGTCCTCGATGATCGTCGGCCCCGCCTGCAGCGGCTCCAGCACGCCGCCGATGCCAACGCCGCCCGACAGGTGGACGTTCTTACCGATCTGCGCGCAGGACCCGACGGTGGCCCAGGTGTCGATCATCGCGCCCTCGCCCACATGGGCGCCCAGGTTGACAAAGGACGGCATCAGCACCGCGCCCTTGCCGATGAACGCCGACCGCCGCACGATCGCGCCCGGCACGGCGCGGAACCCCGCGCGGCGCCAGTCGTCCTGGGTCCAGCCATGGAACTTGGACGGAACCTTGTCCCACCACGAGGTGCCCTGCGGACCGCCGGCCATCTCCTCCATGTCGTTCAGGCGGAAGGACAGCAGCACCGCCTTTTTCGCCCACTGGTTCACGTGCCAGTCGGCGCCGCGCTTTTCGGCCACGCGCAGGGCGCCGCTGTCCAGCTGGTGCAGGGTCTCGCGCACGGCCTCGCGGGCGGCGCCCTGCGTGTCGGGGGTGATCTCGGCGCGGGCCTCCCACGCGGTTTCGATGGCTTGTTCCAGGTCTTGGGTCATCTTGGCCTCTTGCTGCTGTCGCGTCCGGGTGGAAACTGTTGCCTGTGGGCTATAAGCATCAACCAATGCCCGCGCAATCCGCGCATCCCCCACCCCGAGGCCTTGATGACCGATACGACCGAACAGGACCGCGCCCACACCCTGCCCGCCAGCAGCCGCGACGCGGCCCGCGCCCGGCACGTGCCCGACACGCCCCAGACCCGTGCGCCGTCCTATCAGCTGGCCTTCAGCGACCGCGACTTTCTGCTGCGCGAGGAGCTGCGCCCCGTCCGCCTGCAACTGGAGCTGCTGAAGCCCCAGATGATCATGGACGAACACGGCATCGAATCCACCGTAGTGATGTTCGGCGGCGCGCGCATCCCGGCGCCCGACGGCGCGGCCCGCGACGCCCGCAGCCCGGCCTTGGCCGAACTGTCGAAATACTATACCGAGGCGCGCCTGTTCGCCCGCCTGATGACCGAACGCAGCCTGGCGCAGGGCGGCAAGGACCTAGTCATCTGCACCGGCGGCGGCCCCGGCGTCATGGAGGCGGGCAACCTGGGCGCGCAGGAGGTCGGCGGCCAGTCGATCGGCCTGGGCATCGTGCTGCCGCACGAGCAGGCCCCCAACCCCTATGTCACGCCGGATCTGTGCTTCAACTTCCACTATTTCGCGATCCGCAAGATGCATTTCCTGATGCGCGCCCGCGCGATCACGGTCTTCCCCGGCGGCTTCGGCACCCTGGACGAGCTGTTCGAGGCGCTGACCCTGATCCAGACCGGCCGCATGGCCCGCATCCCGGTCCTGCTGTTCGGGGCCGAGTTCTGGGACGGCATCATCAACTGGCAGGCCCTGGCCCGCGCCGGCACGATCAGCGCGTCGGACCTGGACCTGATCCGCTATGTCGAGACCGCGGACAAGGCCGTGGCGATCATCGACGCCTGGTCGCCGGAATGAAACGCTTGCATCGCGCCCGTGGCCCGATCATGCAGATCGCATGACACGCGCGCTGGACGATCTGGGCTGGGGGCCCTTCTTTGCCGATCAGGTCACCGATGACGATGCGGGGCTGGTGCCCATGCGCATCGCCGCGGTGCACCGGTCGCGGCTGATGGCCGAAACCGGGGCGGGCCAGGTCCGGCTGGACCTGCCGCTGCATGCCACGACCGCAGACTATGCGGTGGGCGACTGGGTGCTGGCCAAGGGCGACACGCGCGTGGTGGCCCGCCTGCTGGACCGCCGCGCCCTGCTGCGTCGCCGGACCGAGGGGGCGGATGCCCGCCAGCTGATCGCCGCCAACGTGGACACGCTGTTCGTGGTCACGTCGTGCAACGACGATTTCAACCCGGCCCGCCTGGAACGCTATCTGGCCCTGGCGAACGAGGCCGGGACGGACCCGGTGATCGTGCTGACCAAGATCGACAAGGTCGACGACCCGTCGGACTGGATCGACCGCGCCCGCACCCTGCAGCGCGGGCTGCGGGTCGTGGCGTTGAACGCCAAGTCGCCCGATGCGGCCGCGGTGCTGGCGCCCTGGTGCGGACCGGGGCGGACGGTCGCGCTGGTGGGTTCGTCCGGGGTGGGCAAATCGACGCTGCTGAACACGCTGTCGGGCCGCGATGCCCAGGTCACAGGCGAGATCCGCGAATCGGACGCCAAGGGGCGGCACACCACCACCGCGCGGTCGCTGCATCCGGTGGCGGGCGGGGGCTGGGTCATCGACACGCCCGGCATGCGCACGCTGCACGTGGCCGATGTCGCCGTGGGCATCGAGATGCTGTTCGCCGAGATCACCGAACTGGCCCCCCATTGCCGGTTCCGCGACTGCACCCATGCGCATGAACCGGGCTGCGCGGTGCAGGCGGCCGTGCGCGCCGGCACGCTGGACGCGGACCGCCTGGAACGCTGGCGCAAGCTGCACGACGAGAACCGCGACAACACCCCGGTCCAGACCGGACCCCGCGGCAACCGCACGACCCTGCCCCGCGGCGGCAGGCGGCGCTGACGGTCACTGCTCCCGCAATCATGTTGCAGGCGCTGGGGGAGAGGTCGTCCTCGGCGGACGTTTCCCGGTTTGGGTATCCCCTGCTGCTGCAAACGTCGTTGAAGAATCTAGGGCAAAAACTGCAACCCGCTCCACGTCGGCAAACATTGCCTTTGAAGCTATGCCAAAAATGCGACGAACAGGGCCAAGGGTCACGCGCCAGAACGGCTGATGCGTAGGCGAGGCCAAACGCATCGAAGACAGGTCTCTGGACTGGTCTGGTCGACGGGCAAAAACTCCCGTGACGCCGCGGCGGCGATCACCGTCAAACGCACTGTAGAGCGTGCCATCCGCACAAGAGGTCGCCGTCGAGCAGCCTGCCGGTGGCAGGTGCCGTGACCGGCCCAGCGCCAGGTTCAGACGGGCTGTTCTAGGCGGTTTCCGCCGCGATCTGGGCGCGGGACTTGCGGCCGCGTTCTGTCGCGGATTTCAGCTGACCGCAGGCGGCCATGATGTCCTCTCCGCGCGGGGTGCGGATCGGGCTGGCATAGCCCGCATTGTGGATGATGTTCGCGAAGGCATGGATGCGGTTGTTGCTGGACCGCTTGTAGGGGGCGCCGGGCCATTCGTTGAACGGGATCAGGTTGATCTTGGCCGGGATGCCCTCGATCAGCTTGACCAGGCGGTGCGCGTCCTCGTCGCTGTCGTTCACGCCCGCCAGCATCACGTATTCAAAGGTGATCCGCTCGCTGTTGGTCAGGCGAGGATAGTCCCGCAGCGCGGCCAGCAGCGTCTCGATGTTCCAGCGCTTGTTGATGGGGACCAGGCGGTCGCGGACCTCGTCCGTCGTGGCGTGGAAGCTGACCGCCAGCAGGCAGCCGATCTCCTGCGCGGTGCGCGCGATCTCGGGGACGACGCCGCTGGTCGACAGGGTGATGCGGCGGCGCGACAGGGACAGGCCCTCGTTGTCCATCACGACCTTCATCGCGTCGCGGACGTTCTCGAAATTGTACAGCGGCTCGCCCATGCCCATCAGGACGATGTTGCTGATCAGCCGCGTCTCGTCCTTGGGGGCGCCCTGGACGGGCCATTCGCCCAGATCGTCGCGCGCCAGCATCAGCTGGCCGACGATTTCCCCGGGCGTCAGGTTGCGCACCAGCTTCTGCGTGCCGGTATGGCAGAACGAACAGGTCAGCGTGCAGCCCACCTGGCTGCTGACGCAGAGCGTGCCGCGGCCCTCCTCGGGGATGTAGACGACCTCGACCTCGTGGCCACCGGCGATGCGGACAAGATACTTGCGCGTGCCGTCGCTGCTGACCTGACGGGTCACCATCTCGGGCAGGGTGATCTCGAAATTGGCCGCCAGCAGGGCGCGGTAATCCTTGGCCAGGTTGGTCATCTGCGCGAAATCGCGCACGCCCCAGTGATAGACCCACTGCCAGACCTGGCCCACGCGCATCTTGGCCTGACGCTCGGGCGTGCCCGCCGCGACCAGGGCGTCCAGCAGCTGCGCCCGCGTCAGGCCGACGATGTTCGTCAGCCCGCCCTGGGGCAGCTTGCGCGGAAGCGTCATCACGTCCTGCGTGATCGGCGCAGACGGGGTCTGATCGGTCATGAAGATCACCGGTGTTGGAACGGCCCAAGGGGCGAAAGACAGCCACATATGCGAAAGCGGGCCCGAAATCAACCGGCCCGCCCCCTTGGTTCCGTCAGGACTGCAACCTTGCGGTTACTGGCAGCGCTCGCGTGCGCTGTTTGTCGCGGCGGTGATGCCCGACAAGCTGAACGTGTCCTTGGTCGTGGTGCCGCGTGCCGAACGGCCGGTCACGACCGCCGACGAGCCGCCGCGCAGGGCCGCGATCATCGCCTCGTCGTCGGACGGGCTGCCGGTCCAGGCGCTCTCGCCCTCGGTGAACAGGTTGAACGTGCGGCCGCCCACATCGACCTCGACCGTCGAATCCGGGGCGAAGGGATAGCCGCCGCTGAAGCTGACCTCTCCGTTCTGGCCGGGGCGATAGGCCACATACAGACGAATGTCGCCGCGCGTCACCTCGGCCGGCTGGCCGTCGCGGGTGTTCAGCGTGGATTTCGGGGGCGAGACGGCCCAGCATTCGCGCGGGTTGTCGGCCGCGAAGACTGTCCAGTCCCCTTCGGTCGCCACGACATTGCTGGACTCTTGTGCAACCGCCGCGCCCAGTCCGGCGATCAGGACAAGGCTGGCGCCCATGCCGCGCAGGGTGGTGGTAATCATGCTCTGGCCTCCTGCCAATTCAATTCGCCGCTTCGCCCGGCGTTCTTCCTGATTGCTGTGGTCTTTTCAACCATCTGTCGTCAGGATAGCGAAAATCGCCGCCCGTTAAAGGCTGCGCAAGCACAATCGCGCAATTGTCAGGGAGAAAACATGCGGTCCGCAGAAATGATCGAACTGTGGCGCGGCGACATGCGCGAAAGCCTGCATGCCGGCCATGCCGTGATCTGCGATGCCCATGGCGTGGTCGAGGCCTGGGGACGACCCGGGCAGGTGATCTATCCGCGGTCGTCGTGCAAGATGATCCAGGCGCTGCCGCTGATGGAAAGCGGGGCCGCCGATGCGGCGGGCCTGACCGACCGCCAGCTAGCCCTGGCCTGCGCCAGCCATTCGGGGGCGGCGATGCATGTCGCGGCCGTGGACGGCTGGCTGACCGGGCTGGGCCTGGGCGAGCCCGACCTGCGCTGCGGCAGCCACATGCCGCGCGACGCGGAGGAGAACCGCCGCCTGACCTGTTCGGACACCGCGCCCTGCCAGCTGCACAACAACTGTTCGGGCAAGCATGCGGGCTTTCTGACGCTGAACCACCACCTGAAGGGCGGGCCGGATTATGTCGAGCCCGACCACCCGGTCCAGCGCGCCGTCAAGGCCGCCTTCCAGGAGGTCACCGACGAGGAGAGCCCCGGTTTCGGCATCGACGGCTGTTCGGCCCCGAACTGGGCCTGCACGGTCGAGGGGCTGGCCCGCGCGATGGCGCGGTTCGCCAATCCCGGAACGGACAGGCGCGGCCAGGCGATGCACCGCCTGGTCGATGCGATGCGCAGCCACCCCGAGATGGTCGCGGGCGAGGGTCGGTCCTGCACCGAGCTGATGCGCGCGATGGGGGGCGTCGCGGCGATCAAGACCGGGGCCGAGGCGGTGTTCGTGGCGATCCTGCCCGACCAGGGCCTGGGCGTCGCGCTGAAGATCACCGATGGCGGCACCCGCGCCAGCGAGGCCGCGATTACCGCGCTGCTGATCCACCTGGGCGTTCTGGATGCGACCCATCCGGCGGCGCAGGCGCTTCTGGACGGACCGATCCTGAACTGTCGCGGCATGGTCACGGGCAACCTGCGCCGCGCGCCGGGCTTTCCCGCCTGAGGGCCGTCACATCCCCGACATGGAGCCGTGCTTTACTGTGCGGCACGGGATGCCCCCGTCCCGTTCCCGTGCCCCGAACCGGCGCCCCTTGGCAGAGCGGGCGCCGGATGCGCGGTCTCAGATCATCTGCCAGATCAGCCGACCCGCCAACAGGGTCGAGGTCACGACCAGCAGCGGCTTGATCAGCCGCGCGCCGATGCGCGAGGCCAGCCGCGCGCCCAGCATCGCCCCCGCGATCTGCGCCGCCCCCATCGCCATGCCCAAAAGCCACAGCGGCTGGCCGACCAGCGCGAAGGCCCCCAGCCCGCCCAGGTTCGACGCGAAGTTCAACAGCTTTGTATGGGCCGTGGCCTTCAGAACCCCGTATCCGGCCAGCGTGACAAACCCGATCATGTAGAAGGCCCCGGCCCCCGGCCCGATCAGCCCGTCATAGAATCCCACGAACGGCACCACCGTCGCCGCAAAGACCAGGGGCGTCAGGCGGCGCGTGCGGTCCAGGTCGTTCAGTCCGGGTTTCAGCGCAAAGAACAACGCGATGCCGATCAGGATGACCGGCAGGATCAGCCGCAACCCGTCGGTGGGGATCGCGCTGACCAGCACCGCCCCCGCGGCCCCCGCCGCCCCCGCGATCAGCGCGGATTTCCACTGGCTGCGCAGATCGACCAGCCCCCGCGCCGCATAGCTGAGCGCGGCCGTCCCCGCGCCGAAGACGCCCTGCACCTTGTTCGTGGCCAGCGCCTGCGCGGGCGACAGTCCCGCCAGCATCAGGATGGGCAGCGTGATCAGCCCGCCCCCGCCCGCGATGGCATCGACGAAGCCTGCGGCAAAGGCCGCCATCATCAGCAGCATCACCAGGTCGGCGGTCAGTTCGAACATCATCGGGACTTTCGGTGGGGCAATCGTCGCAGGGGTATTTGGACAAAGGAGAAATCAGGGCGTGACGAAATCCTCCTCCGCGAAGCCCTGCAGGTACAAGAGCGCGGTCAGGTCGCCGTGGTTGATGCGTATCTGGGCTTGGGCGGCGACCGCGGGTTTCGCGTGCAGCGCCACGCCGGCACCGGCCAGTTGGATCATGCCAAGGTCGTTGGCGCCGTCGCCCACCGCGATCGCGTTCTGGGGCGTGGTGCCGAGGCGGGCGGCGATCTGGGTCAGGGCATCGACCTTGGCCTCGCGGCCCAGGATGGGCAGGGCGACCTGTCCGGTCAGCACGCCGTCCTGCGCCAGCAGCGTGTTGGCGCGATGTTCGTCAAAGCCCAGGGTCTGGGCCACGGCCCGGGTGAAGCTGGTGAAGCCCCCCGAGACCAGCGCGGCATAGGCCCCGTGCGCGCGCATGGTCGCGACCAGCACGGCCCCGCCCGCGGCATAGGTGATGCGTTCGGCCAGGACCTGGGCGATGACCGCCTCTGGCAGGTTCGCCAGCAGGGCCACGCGTTCGGTCAGCGCAGCGTTGAAGTCCAGCTCTCCGTTCATGGCGCGGGCGGTGATCTGGGCCACGCGGGGGCCGAAACCCGCCATGTCGGCCAGTTCGTCGATGCATTCCTGATCGATCATGGTCGAATCCATGTCGGCGATCAGGATGCGCTTGCGCCGCCCGCCCGCGGGCTGGATCGCCAGGTCGATGCCGATGGCCTGCAGGTCGGACCAGACCTGATCCGAATCGCCCGGAAGCACCGCGATGTCGAATTCGGCGGCCACGCCCGGCGACAGCCAGCGCGTCACGTCGCCACCCCACCGGTCGGCCAGACCGCCGGGCAGGGCATCATCCAGATTGGCTGCGGCAGGCGCCGCGATCAGCGAGACGGTGAACATGGGCGCGGTCCTTGTGCGGTTGCCTGCGGGTGTAGGACAAAGTTTTTTCTTGCGCCAGAGCGGGAGGGGCCTTAGGTCGGTCGGTGGGACACCCCTCCCAACGAGGGTGGGCGGTCATTCTGATTTTTCCCTTCTTTTATAGTCGGTTAGGCTTTCACCGTGAGCTTCGTGTGTCACTCGCGTGTCAAATAGGGCATCGCTGACGGTCTTGTCTTTGACTGCGTGGGCATAGGTCCGCAGCACGGTTGTTGCGTCTTTCCAGCCGCCCATATCTGCCACGGTCTTTACGTCAAAGCCCATGTGCAGCATGGACGTTGCGAAGCCATGGCGGCAACAATGTAGGGTTAGCCGCTCTATCCCTGCGCGTTTACAAACGTTGCTCCACGCCCCCCGGACGCTACCCCGCCCTGCATAGTCAAAGACCAGTTCGTCAGGCTTGCGGTTGCTAGGCAAGTTCGCCAGCGCCATGACTAGCTCAGGCGGCAAATGGGCCTCACGGCTCCAAGGCGTCGGCTTGAACAGGTCAAGCCGCGCGATCCGGCGAGGAAGGTCCACGTTGCCCCACCGCAAGCGGCTGGATTCACCGATACGCGCCGCCGTGGCGAACATGAACACGCATAGCGCGCCCAGATGCGGCAGGCCATCCTTGATGGCCTGATTATTGAAGGCCCTGACCCACTCAATAGTCGCGGGCGTCTTCACCTCGGGATTTTCGCTATAGCGCTTTACAGAGATACGTGCGCACCAGCCCAGACCAGCCGCATAGTTGATCGCCGCCTGAGTTGGCTTGATTACCTAACGGTTCCAGGTCGGCTCATTGACGTCGGGATAGATGACCTTCGCGGCGCGGCGGATGGTTTCTGGATGGACATCCGAAAGGGGCGTGTCTTTCCAATAATGCGCCAGTTTCAACAAAAATCGGTCAGGCCTATCCGCGTTTAGATAGGCACTGAACACATTCGCCATGGTCAGGCCCGCCCCCGGACCGTCGAGGTGACGGTTCCAGCCTTTTGTTTCGATCTCAGCTTTGATGCGTTCCGCGGTTTTTCGGTCAGACGTTTGTGTAGTGCCGCGAAGTCGTCGCCCCGCCACGGTGCCTCGATAGTGCCAGATTTTGCCGCGCTTATAGATTTCGAGGGGCATAGTCGTATGGCCTCCATGAGTGCCGACATATCATCTTCGAGGAAAACCATCCGCTTGCCAATTACGCGACCGGCCCCGATGTCGCGTGCTTTGGAGCGAAGTGCTCGAACGCTGACTCGCAAGTGATGAGCGAGGTCTTCTGGGGTTATGTACTCAGGCAACAGGCCCATTGGTAATTGCTCCTATGTCCCCTTCGACATGCGAAACCGAACAGTCGCAGAACGGGAAATCCCAAATCCGGCGATCCGACGTTCCAGGTCAGCCAATGCGGCTGCCATTTCGCTGTCATTTGCGCAAGTAACCCGCTTTCCCTCATATTCGACGGAGCGGGTGCCGGATGCGCGTGCCCTGATCAGGGCATCGCGCAGGGTAATCAGTTCGTCGGGTTGGATCGGCATTAGCCCACCCGATACCAGGCGCGGTGATCCACCCAGCCACAGCCAAAATCGAGGCGGACTTTGATCTGGGTGCCGTCAACCTCAAACCCTGCACGGGTTTCGATCTGCGGGCCGGGCGCGCCCTCAAGATACGCATATTCCAGCCTGTCCACGGTCTGCGGATCGGCTACGATATACCACCGGGTTTGCGAGGTCAGGCGCGGTTCAACGATCAGGGCCAACGTCGAGAACGGGTTGAAATCGGCGGACGTGCTGGCTTGGATTGCGGCCAGTGCCCGTTGCATGTCCGTTTCCAGTTCGGGCGGGACTAGCACGAAGCGCGGGGCCACGTCGATCGGCGCACCGCTCAAGCCGGTCTTGCGGCGCATGGCGGTGCGGGCCGTGCCCAGGTCCAGCGTGATGGCATCCACCCGGCTTATCCCATCGCCAGCCGCGGGCGCCGCTTTCATGTTTCCATGCGCCGCGGCGTCGAAAACGGCCAGTCCGTCCGACATCAGCGGGTTGGCCTCGATCTTGGCCACCAGCTGCGCCGCCTCAAAATTCAGGGCCGCGGTGCCCATGGCGGCGGGAATGGTCGTGAACGCCCCCAGATCATCATTCACCAGCGCCTGTCGGCTGATGGCGATGATCTTGCCAAAGGTTGCTACGGCATAGGTTTCGCCAGCCTCGTCAGTCGTGCCGTGCTGGAATTCCGCGCCCTCAAGGACACGCTCGAGCGCGGGCGCTTCGCCCAGGATGGCGCGGCGCTTGGCACGGAAATCGCGGGCGGTGGTTTGACGGGCCAGCAACCGGGCACCGGACACCGGGGCCTGATAAGAGCGGCGCAGTTCGCGGTTCACGGCATCGCCCAGGATCAGCGGAAAATCCGCTGTGGTATGCAGGGCGCGGGTAATCAGCGTCTCCGTCGCCATGCCGCTTGTGGACATGCCGGAGCGGCGCAGGCATTCGCGGGCCATGTCGGGCAGGGTCAGCCCGGCATGGGCGCGGGCAGCGTCGGACAGTTGGTGTTCCGGGTGCGACCGATGAAACAACGCTTCCCCAGCCCGCGTGGCGATCACGGCAGGGTCGCTGTGATCGGTGCCGATTTCGGCGCGGGCGCTGCGGGTGCGGGTCTGCGTCTGTCGATTGCCCATTTCTGCAAAGGCAGCGGCGCGTGCCAGTTCGGGGGTGGCTTCGGCGTCGATCTGACCATCGATCCAGTCGGCAGGCAGTCCGGCCAGCTGGCCAATGCTGCGGATTTCCCGGTTCATGTCCGCACGGGTCAAGGTGGTGGCGGGCGGGGTGGTCATTTCGAGCGTTTCGTTTTCCATTTGGCTTTCTCCGGTTCTGAAATAGGCATCGGCCGGGATCGGGACAACGAACACCTCGATGGGCGTCCACTTGACGGCAGTGCGAACCCGCCGGTTTCCATCCTGCGTGTCGCGCCACAGCTGCACGGAATAGCCGATGGACAGGCCGCGCAGGGTGCCGTCGCCAATGTCGGCCAGAACGGCTTGTGCAGCTTCATTCGAGCGAAACCGAATGCGAACCCACAGCCCTTCGGGGCGCAGTTCGGCAGCTTCGATTACCCCCAGCTGGTCGCGGGTGCTGGCGCTGCGGTGCCCGTCCAGGACCGGCCCGACGATCAGCCGGGACAGATCGGCCCCCGACAGGTCGAGGCGTTCGACATAGCCGAGGCGCGGCGCAGGGGCGCCGGTCGAAACGATGGCCTCAACCGTGCGCAAGCCGGGGTCGAGGGTGGCGGGGCGCGGCGTGACCGCGCGAAGATGGATGGTCATTGGGCACCTGCAAAAACGGCCCGGCGCGGATCGCGGGCGATTTCCTCGTCGACTTCGGCCATGTCGCGGCCACGGCCTGCGACGACTTCGGCCCGTGACTTCAAACCAGCTTCGATGGCGCGGACTTCGGCATTCACTTCTTTTAGCGGGTCAACCCATTGCCAGCCGGGCGCAACGAAGCGCACAGCGCGGTAATCGGGGGCGATAGCATCATCAGGGCTTATGTCGCCTGCCAGGGCCTTCCAGGCGATCCAGCGGCCCCACAGAGGCGCCAGCAGCTGACCCTCGATCAGGGTGCGTTGCAGCATTTCTGCGCGGCGGCGGAATTCCAGCAGGCCGAACCGGGTGCTTGAGTAGTTCGTCTGCGACAGGTCGCCAGAGAGTTGTTCGTACATCAGCCCCAGCCCGGCGGCGATTTCAGCAGCTGCGCCTTGATGAAATCCACCTGCTGCGACAGCCCGCCGGAAGGCTGCGCGAACTTCACGTCAGAGCCGGGGGGCAGAATGCGCATCGCGCCAGGCTCAAGGCTGACATTGGCCACGCCTGCCTGGGTAACGCCCTCGAAACCTGCCGCGCCGCCTTCGGTGTCGGTGATAAAGCCTGCAAACAGGCTTTGCGTTTTCAGGTTCATCAGCATGGCATCGCTGGCTGCATCATAGTCGGCCAACTTCAAAAGCACCGGGGCCAGCCAGGTGATGCCCCGCACTTGCCCTGGAAAGATCGGGTCAAAGATATGCAGCATGTCGGATGCCGGGATGCGCAGTGCGTCACCGTAATGGGCGAAGGCTGTGCCGGGGGCATCGGGCAGGACGTGATACGCGACCACCTGTTCGGATGCGTCGAATTCCACCCCGGCCACAATGCGCGCGCCGTTCCCCAGATCGCGGGTCAGGGCGGGGTCGATCTGATCGGCGGGCAGGATGGCCAGCCGGAACCCGGATGGGCCGGACAGGATGCGCACAAACGCTTCGCCGTCGCGGATAATGGCGCGGGCGATCTACGGCATCAGCGGCCAGACGATAGCTTCAAGTTCGCAGTTCAGTACGTGGGCCATCTGCCGGTCGGGATGCTGCGATTGCACCTGCCACCCCTTGCCGACAAGCGCCGCCGTCCAGGCTTCGACAGCACGGGCAGCAATCGGATTATTCATGGACAGCGCGGCGGCACGGGCCTTGGCAGGACCAGGCGCGGCAAGCGTGCTTTGATGGGGCGCAGGAAGGGTGGATACGCTTTGCAACCGCCATCCGCCGCCACCAGCTTCGATCCCGTTGCGACGAAAAATCTTCAGCAGATCACTCCACCCAACTCGGTGACGTGAGCTTACAAGCACTCCGTCCCTTCTGAGGGCGGTCATAACGTGCACTCTAATCCGTCACCTTCGGAAATCCCAAGTTCCGCAGCTCGCCCCCGGATGTATTCAGCAGCACGTGTGGCGTTGGCTAAAAACATACGGGGAACAGAGATTTCAGAATACACCTCCGCCCACGTGGCTTGCTCCTGCGAGACTGCTTCTTCAAGACCTCCTAAGGTGCCAGTAAACGGCACCAGCCAATGTTCCGGCTGGTCGTTCCTGTTAATCCCCTCAAAGCCTATAACACCCGCCCAAAACATCGGGCGGCATCCTGCCACATCTGCGCTTTGAACTCCTATGTTGCCAGCAACAGATTGTGCAAACTGTGGGCCCAAGCCCCCCGGATAAGTTTCTTTGCTAGCGTCGTTGATAAGGTCGAGCATTATACGAAGCCGGAACGCATCTTCCAACGAATAATCTGCCCATTTCGAATCCTGATCCTGATCGTGTAGTAAAAATGGCAACTGGTCGCGCTGCTTCAGAAGCTTAAAGCGGGAAGCATCAACATCTGCACAAAACAAGAGGGCGGCACGCTTCACAATGATACCCCCGGAAGGAATCAGATGATACCTTTTAGCTGACCAAGGCCGGCAGCTCAACAGAAATGCTGCATCTGATACCCGCTTAGTAGCCTCGAGAGGGACGAATGAACGCTAACGAAGAAGACCCTAAATCAGACGGACCTTCGACAGATATCGGGGTATTTAATAGGATTATAATTCTTCTTAAATTTCGCTTGCACTGGGCGCTTTACAAAAGATTTCCTAACTTTACGTCTCGATTTTTTGACTATAATAAGGTCCGAAAATTCCATAGAGAAGCTGATAAAGAGGAAAACGAAAAGACAAGGCTACCTAATGATGAAAAAATAGAATTGCAATTTTTAATGGCTGCAGAACTTTATGGACCAGGAGAAATTTCCAGGCTTGTCCATGGAATAAATAAGTATGACTGGCAGGATCCAGATGGGCTTTCTCCCAACGACGGAGCCGCTGAATGGTTGAGAGCATCCCGGGAGGTTGGAGGATTTGGTGGACGATATTCACTTGGGCGAATTGAAAGATCAAGCAACACGCCACAATCTTCGCGCATATTGAAGGGTCCCGTCCCTGCTGGCGTGGAGTATATCTCACTGTACATTGTCCCGATAACATCCTCTTTAACATGCTTGGTAGCAACATTCAGTTTAGAAAAAAGTCGGACTACCGCATATGCCAATATTTTAGAGAAAGATAGAAAAACACGATACGAACGGTTTGCAGGTGGCATTCAAGTTTTGGACGTAATGAACTTAAAGCGGAATGACATAAGAGAAGAACGACGTAGAATACAAGCCATTGCATCGAACTGGTTTCGGGACACCATACCGGGTATTCTTGTTAACGGTCAGCTCGGCGAGAGTTTGGCTACACTGGAGTTCCTAACCACCACCGAAGTTGATCCACTAAGCGGGCATGTCGACACTGATAGTAAATGGGCCGAATGTATTCCAATCTCATCTTCTCATCGAGCTTGGAAATGCGATGAATTAGAGCAGCTTAAGCTCACTTGGGATATGTGGCCAGACAGAGAGCCTGGTCATGGTATTGCTGCGATGAACATCAGTAATGTCTCCAGTGATAAACTTCCCTATCCAATGTTCAAAGATAGATTTAATTATATTTATCTAGCTGAAGAAAATTTGCGCGATCTTCTCAGCCGTCATGCCACGCTTATAGTTTTGCGCGGGTTCCTTCGCAATCTGAATACTATTAGAGATACCATCCGTGAAGCTCGCTCTCCCTCAAAAGATGTCATTGCAGCCTTATCTCGAATAGAGAATTTTTTTCTTGAATCTCTGGGAGTGCCCAGTATCTTGAATGAATTAAAAGATCACGCTAGCGAGAATGGTAGTTTTTCGCGTCATATGTCATCATTTTCTGAAGTAGCGCCTCGTCGAAAAGAAGATAAGCCTAGAAAGCTTCAGAATCAGATGCGAGAAAATGTTGAGCAGTTGGCAGGAAACCTTAAAGAGGCCGATAAGTCTGCGAGAGAGCTTTTTGTTCAATATAGCGCACTCATTAGTACGCAAGAAAGCGTCAGAGTTCAGCGCGCGATGATGAAACTAACCTGCGCAGCAATTTTTCTTTCTATTATATCTCTTATGGTAGCAGTTCTTGGCCTGAGATAGTCAAAGATGGCAAAGCTATTAACCTCTAAACTATTTTCCGCATCCACTGCGAATGAAGGATAGGGGGCACGGGAGGCTGTGGCAATTTATCTACTAGAAGATCGTTGCGCCGATGAGCCCAGTTAATATTCAGTACCTGCCGGGCGGCCACCGCATAGCAGATGCAGTCTAATGCTTCGGCTCTGCGACCTAAAATGCGCTCGAAGCTACGCACGGGTTGGCCGCGACGATAACGAAGGATCGCCCGTTCGCTCGCTAACTGCTCATACCAGATTGGCGGAAGGTCAGCAGAAAATCGAAAAGCGGTTGCTTGTGCTATGCGAGCGAATAGCTGTCCTTTTACGGTATCGACGCCAACGATCCATAACCTGCCGCCCGTTTTCGTTCGCGATCCGGCACGTTCTATAATTGGGCGATTGCCCCCTGCGCCCTTTATTGCTAGCACCTTCGATCGTACGCGCGGTGAGGCGAAGGCGATAACCCGGTGCATAGATGTCCCGTCACCCGCATCAATTTCGACCGCGTCGATGCCTAGACGCCCACCAAGTGCATGGGGAAATCGTGCACATAGAAGATCATCCAATTCCTGCCAAGTGGCCTCATCGTCGAACTGTCCCCAGATGACCCGATACCCCAGAACTAAAGCGGTCCCTTCTTCCGTCCAGCCGACAAAGCTGGCCTCGAGTCGATCGTGCTGAACGTCGACGCCTACGGTCAAAGCCAGAGCGTCAACAGGGACCTTATTCAGTCCGAAGGGCTCAGCACGCGATGCTAGCTCATCTTCGAAAAGCTCATCGCCTGCGCTTCGCCACCCTTGCCCCAGGATGGTGTTGACGAAGGTTTGCAGTGTGGACGGATCGTCCTTTGCCGATACGAATTCGCCAGCCAGCTTGCCCCACGCGGCGTTGGCATGCAGGGACACAAGCGCGTTGAGGCGAAAGCCTGCATGTCCATGCACATCGGGCCGAGTCGGCCGCCAGCGACCTTGCGCGACCATGGCGGGCTTGTGGCGTTCCTCAATCTCAGCTGCGCAATGTGGGCAGCGGAAGCGTGCCGTGGCGGGTGCGCCCTCGTCCCAAACAATGTCGGTCCACTGAATCTCGGTCATGGCCCCGCAGACGGGGCACGGTACCTCGAATATCCGGGCGTCGGATTGTGCATAGGCCCGCAGGACGTGGCTTGTCTCGTCATGGACCGGGGTGCTGCCCATGACGATCTTACGATCCGGAAAGGATAGCGTCCGCCGCTCGGCCAACAGGATCGGCGACCCTTCAGCCGTGGACTCCATGCCGTCGGCCTCGTCAATGAACAGGATGCGGACATTGTGGCGGCGAAGGTTGCGGGGTGCCTTGGCAGCGACGATCTTGAGCGACCCGCCGGGGAAGCGGCGCGACAGCAAGGTGTTGCGCCCAGCCTCGTCGCGCTCGTCTGACAGCGCGGCGGCAACCGCGGGCGATGCTGAGAGGATCGGCTCGATATCACTGATCATGTAATCCCGGCAGTCGGCCTCGGCGGGCAACAGGCATAGGATGGCCGCAGGTTCGTTGGCGACGAAGCTGGCGACTGCGCTGGTCAGCAGTGTGGTAAATCCGACGCGGACCGGCTTGACCAGCGTGACACGCTCGATCAGCGGATCGCCAATGGCATCTGCAATTTCGCGCTGAAGGGGCCAGAGGCGGACGGCACCGGGCTGAGCACTGACGCCTTCCGGCAGGCAAACCTCGGTTTCAATCCAGTCGGACAGTCGCAGACGCGGCGGGGGAACAAGGGCGCGCAGGGCATTGGCCCGAACCTGCTCAATGGTCGGCATCTGCGCCCCCAATCTGTGCCAGGGCGTCGCGCAGTTCCCGGTCAATCGCGTCCACATCGCCGGTGGTAAGGTGCCCAAGCCGCTGGCGAACCCGCGAGGGCACGGCAAGCAGTTGGGACCGAAGGCTGCGCAAGGTGCCGGACCATTCCCGCTCAACCTCAATCGCAGGAACTAGCAGGCCGCGCAGTGTAGCGTTCTTCAGCTCTTGAGCGTCAGCCTGTGCGCGCGCGAGGCGAGCACGCTCTCCGGTCAGCGTCAGTGCCTGTTCCTCGCTGCCCCTGCCGCTGGCGGCACCGCGAAGATGCTCGACATAGCGCCCGACTGTCTCGATCAGATCATAATTATCATGGCCAAGCTTCACCGCCAGCTCCCGCTGGACCAGCCCGGAAAGGGCTGCGGGGCTGAGCCGCAGCAGGTCGCACAGATCGGCGCCGCCAGTCCGGTGTACTGGATCGCCCCCGCCAAGCCCCGGCAGTTCAGCCATGATCCTCATTGATTTTTCACCCCTTTGCATTTTTTTGCATGGCCTGACATGTCGCGGCTTAGCCCCCCGCATACGCTGCAAGCCCGGAAGGACCCGCATGTTGAGTTATGGACGACATGCCCCGCGAGCGGCTTTCTCGATGACTTGTTCCAACGTCGGAATGTTCTCGACTTGAGTCGCAGCATGACGGCAGCGCGCTGCCGTTTCACTGCCTCCGATGGCCAGCACCATTGCGATAACGATCTCAGCATGTGCTCCGGCGAGCGCTTCTGGCCATGTCATGCCGTCAGCTTCGCAAAGCTCGGCCATCACTGCCTTGACCCGCTCTGCGGCCTGCTGTGCGGCGTTTGAAACCTCAATCTTCTCGGCGCTCATGCTGCTTCCCTCTCTTCCATTTTGTGCATTGCCCATTCGACCCAACGGACGGTGATTCGGTTCTCGAGATGATTGTTCCGGCCCGGCGGGCGGCGATATGGGACTTCCCATCCCCGACCTTCACGGTCGCTCGACAGGACACCCAGCTGTGCGAGGCTCGGCCATCCGCGCGCTGCAAGGTACTCGTTCCAGGCAGCTTCCCGATCGCTGCCGAAGTGAGCGACACTGGCCAGATTGCAGATCGGCTTTTCGCAAAATCCGCTGCCTTGCGTTTTTAGGTTATATCTTGGTTCTTTATAAGACCCGCCAGCAGCGGCACCTTTCTGCGCAGGTTCCTGCACCTTTTTGACCGCTTCTTTCACGTCAATGGGTGCAGCTAGCTGCACCTTTTGTGTCTGCTGACGTGCCACCGTTTTAGCCCGGTAGGGTGCAGAGTTTTGCACTGGCTTTTCTGATCTACCCGCCGGTGCGTTATCTCGTGCGCACCCTATCTGGGCTGCTGCCTCAGGTTCGGCGGTAAACGTGGTTTCCGATGATCTACCCCGCCCGCGTCCCTTCTTGCGATGTATCCAGCCACAGGCTTGCAGATCAGTCAGCGCCTTCTGCACAGTACGTTCAGGATCGCCAGTCGCTTCGCACAGCGTGCTGACGGTCGGATTGCAGCGCCCGCTGTCATTATTAGCGAAGTCATCTACGAGCGTTACTGCAAGCAGCTTTGCGGTCTTGGACAGGCGTGCATCGCGCCGAACCGCCCGCTTCCATGCCCACCTAACCCTGTTCCAGCTTCCAGGTAGGGGCATCCCCTTGCTTGCGCTTGCGCCAGCGTCAGCATAGACTTTGCGGCGAAGTTTAGACGCTTCTTCCATTGTCCCGGTTGCGCCCGCCAGCGCGCCGGGATTTTCTTTTGCCGGCGCATGAACATCTCCGGAACAGCTTGTGTCAGATTTGTGCCACTGTTGAATGTCCGTTCCTGCCTCGTTCTGGTCGAACCCGCACGAACCGGCAGGGGTCTGATCAACAGGGCTTGCAGTAAAATCAGGGGAAGCGTATGTCCGCGGTTGGGACACCCCTCCCCAACGAGGGGCTTTTTAGCTGGAAGGCTAGCCACATGACCGATCATGCGATCCCGGCTACGCGGCCGGAAAACCCGCGCTTTTCCTCGGGCCCCTGCGCCAAGATCCCCCATTATTCGCTGGACATGCTGTCGGACGCGCCCCTGGGCCGGTCGCATCGTGCCGCCGTCGGCAAGTCCAAGCTGGCCGAGGCCATCGAGCTGACCCGTGCGGTCCTGGGCGTGCCGGCCGATTACCGCATCGGCATCGTCCCCGGTTCCGACACCGGCGCGGTCGAGATGGCGATGTGGACCCTGCTGGGCGCCCGCCCCGTCGAGATGCTGGCCTGGGAAAGCTTCGGCGAGGGCTGGGTCACGGATGCCGTGAAGCAACTGAAGCTGGACGCCACCGTCCGCAAGGCCGATTACGGCAAGATCGTCGATCTGGCAGAGGTCGACTTCGACAAGGACGTCGTCTTCACCTGGAACGGCACCACCAGCGGCGTGCGCGTGCCGAACGGCGATGCGATCCCCGCCGACCGCGCGGGCCTGACCATCTGCGACGCGACCAGCGCGGCCTTTGCCATGGACCTGCCCTGGGACAAGCTGGATGTGGTGACCTTCAGCTGGCAGAAGGTGCTGGGCGGAGAGGGCGCGCATGGCGTCCTGATCCTGTCGCCGCGCGCCGTCGAACGGCTGGAGACCTATGTCCCTGCCTGGCCGCTGCCCAAGATCTTCCGCATGACCAAGGGCGGCAAGCTGATCGAGGGCATCTTCAAGGGCGAGACGATCAACACGCCCTCGATGCTGGCGGTCGAGGATTACCTAGTCGCGCTGAAATGGGCGCAATCCCTGGGCGGCCTCACGGCGCTGATCGCGCGGGCGGATGCCAATGCGGCTGCTGTGCGCGATTTCATCGCGGACAAGGACTGGATCGCCGATCTGGCCGAGGATCCGGCCACCGCGTCGACGACCAGCGTCTGCCTGAAGTTCACCGATCCGGCGATCAGGGACGGCGCGGCCTTTGCCAAGGCTGTGGCCAAGCGCTTGGAGAAGGAGGGCGTGGCGCTGGACGCCGGCGCCTATCGCGACGCGCCTGCGGGCCTGCGCATCTGGTGCGGATCGACGGTCGAGACCGCCGATGTCGCGGCACTGATGCCGTGGATCGAATGGGCGTACCGCGCCGAACTGGCCGCGCAATAAGCCAAGCGGACCGGGGGCCAGTCCCCCGGACCCACCCTGGTATTTCTCCAACGAAGAAACATGGCGTCGGCGAGGCCTGGCCCCGATGCCCTTGCAAGGATGAATGACATGCCGAAGGTTCTCGTCTCGGACAAGCTGTCGGAAACCGCCGTCCAGATCTTTCGCGATCGCGGCGTCGAGGTGGATTACCTGCCCGATCTGGGCAAGGACAAGGAAAAGCTGGCCGAGGTGATCGGGCAGTATGACGGGCTGGCCATCCGGTCGGCGACCAAGGTCACCGACAAGCTGCTGGAAGGCGCGACCAACCTGAAGGTCATCGGCCGCGCCGGCATCGGGGTCGACAATGTCGACATCCCGGCCGCCAGCAAGAAGGGCGTGATCGTGATGAACACGCCTTTCGGCAACAGCGTGACCACGGCCGAGCATGCCATCGCGATGATGTTCGCGGTCGCGCGCCAGCTGCCCGAGGCCAGCGTCAGCACTCATGCCGGCAAGTGGGAGAAGAACCGCTTCATGGGGGTCGAGCTGTTCAACAAGACCCTGGGCGTGATCGGGGCGGGCAACATCGGCGGCATCGTAATCGACCGCGCCCTGGGTCTACACATGAAGGTGCTGGCCTATGACCCCTTCCTGTCCGAGGATCGCGCCAAGGAACTGGGCGTGACCAAGGTCGAGCTGGACGACCTGCTGGGCAAGTCCGACTTCATCACCTTCCACGTGCCGCTGACCGACAAGACCCGCAACATCCTGTCGCGCGAGGCCATCGCCAAGCTGAAGAAGGGCGTGCGCATCATCAACTGCGCCCGCGGCGGCCTGGTCGACGAGGAGGCGCTGGCCGAGGCGTTGAAGGACGGGCGCGTGGCGGGTGCCGCATTCGACGTCTTTGCCGTCGAGCCCGCGACGGAAAGCCCGCTGTTCAACCTGCCCAACGTCGTCGTCACGCCCCACCTGGGCGCCGCCACGACCGAGGCGCAGGAGAACGTCGCCCTGCAGGTTGCCGAGCAGATGTCGGACTATCTGCTGACGGGCGCGGTGCAGAACGCGCTGAACATGCCCTCGGTCACGGCCGAGGAGGCCGCGGTGATGGGCCCCTGGATCAAGCTAGCCGCGCATCTGGGCGCCTTCGTGGGCCAGATGACCGACGAGCCGATCAAGGCGATCAACGTGCTGTATGACGGCGTCGTGTCCGAGATGAACCTGAACGCGCTGAACGCGGCGGTGATCGCGGGCGTGATGAAGGCGTCGAACCCGGACGTGAACATGGTGTCGGCCCCGGTCATGGCCAAGGATCGCGGCGTGCAGGTGTCCACCACCAAGCAGGACAAGGCCGGCGCCTATGAAGGTTACGTCAAGGTCACCTGCGTGACCGAGACGCGCGAACGCTCGATCGCGGGCACGGTGTTCAGCGATGGCAAGCCGCGCTTCATCCAGATCCGCGGGATCAACGTGGACGCCGAGGTGGGAAGCCACATGCTGTACACCCGCAACAAGGACGTTCCCGGCGTTATCGGCGCGCTTGGGATGACCCTGGGCGACCTGGGCGTGAACATCGCGAACTTTACCCTGGGACGGGCCGCCAACGGGGCGGATGCCATCGCGATCCTGTACCTGGACGAGGCGATCAGCGACGAGGCCTTGGCCACGCTGCAGAACACCGGCAAGTTCCTGCAGGCCCGCCGGCTGCAGTTCGAGGTTTGACCTCGGCCCCGCACGCCCTTACCCAAGGGGCGTGCGGACCCTCCCTGCCGCGCTCCACGGCCAGGTGACAGATGCGACTTTATGCGATTGGCGACATTCACGGACAGCTGGACCTGCTGAAGGCCGCGCATCAGCGGATCTTCGACGACGGCGGGCCTGATGCGGTCATTGCCCATGTGGGCGACCTGATCGACCGCGGTCCCGATTCGCGCGGCGTGGTGGACCACCTGCTGCGCGGCCAGCAGGCGGGGCGGCCCTGGATCGTCACCCGCGGCAATCACGACCGCTTCCTGCCCGCCTTCCTGAACCAGCCCGACTGGATCGACCCGGGCCTGTCGTCCGGACAGCATTGGGTGGACCATCCGGGTCTGGGCGCGGCCGCGACGCTGCGGTCCTATGGCGTGGACCCGGATCAGCCGCGCCAGGCGCTGCTGCGCGATGCGCGGGCGGCGGTTCCCGCGGATCACGCGCGGTTCCTGGCGGCGCTGCCGCTGTGGTATCTTCATCCGCTGGCGCTGGTCGTGCATGCGGGCATCCGTCCGGGCATCGACCTGCAGGACCAGGCAGAGGGCGACCTGGTCTGGATCCGCCAGGGGTTCCTGGACAGCGACGTTGATTTCGGGCCGCTGGTCGTGCACGGGCACACCGCGCTGGAGGCCCCTGCCCTGTACGCAAACCGCCTGAACCTGGACGGGGGCGCCGCCTATGGCCGGCCGCTGTCCGCCGCCGTTATCGAACCGGGTGCCGTGCACCTGCTGACCGAATCGGGCCGCCAGCCCCTGTTGCCGGAGTAGACCATGCGCCTTGCCCTGACCCTTGCCCTGACCCTTGCCCCCCTGTCGTTGCAGGCCGAGGAGGTCGGCCGCGTCGGCGTGGACTGGGTCGGCAACGATGTCGTCATCGAGGCGATCAAGGACCCAGAGGTGCCGGGCGTGACCTGCCACCTGGCCTATTTCAGCCGCTCGGTCCTGGACCGGCTGAGCCAGGGCAACTGGTTCGAGGATCCGTCCAACAGCGCGATCCAGTGCACCCGCACCGGGCCCATCGACGTCAGCGCCCTGACCCCCGGCAAGGGAGAAAACGTGTTCAGCGAGGGGCGTTCGCTGGTGTTCAAGTCGCTGCGGGTGCAGCGCATCTATGACGCCGACAACCGCGTGCTGGTCTATCTGGCCCATGCCAACCAGGTCAGCGAGGGGTCGGCCAAGATGTCGATGGCGACCGTGCCCCTGACGGCGGACGACATCGCCCCCTGATCGCCTGCCGGTGGACAGGACCGTCGCGGCGCGCTAGAAGGCGCGCTGACTTTTGTTGATCCCTGACACGAACGATGGATACCGCCCGGATGCAGGCCCAAAGCCGCCACGCGAAATACAGCCTGGGACAGGTCGTCCGGCACCGTTCGCGGCCGTTCCGGGGCGTGATCTTCGACGTCGATCCCGAATTCGCGAATACCGAGGAATGGTACGAATCCATCCCCGAGGATTCGCGCCCCGATCGCGACCAGCCGTTCTATCACCTGTTCGCCGAGACCGAGGCGACCTATTACGTGGCCTATGTGTCCGAGCAGAACCTTGAACTGGACGTGTCGGGCGAACCGCTGGACCACCCCGAGGTCGGGGACATGTTCAGCGCCTTTCAGGACGGCCGCTATTTCCTGGCGGGACCGGTCAACTAGGCGTCGACCTCCATCTGGGCAAAGGGGATGCTGAAGGCCAGATAGTTCCGGCTTTCCTCGCGGTAATAGCACAGGGCCTGCGTCAGGTCCTGGATCAGGAACCAGCCGAAGCCGCCTTCGGGCAGATCGTCCGCGACCATCGGCGGCAGGCTGCGCGGCAGCAGGCAGTCGTCAGGCAGCGAGATCCCGTCATCGGTCAGCGCGCAGGCCAGGCCCGAACTGTGGCGCACGATGCACAGGTGGATCACCGGCAGCCGCGCCTGTTCCGCCTGGCCCAGCGGGGCGTGTTCGGCGACGTTGTTCATCACCTCGGCCAAGACCAGTTCCAGCCGGCCCAGAGTGTCGTCGCCCACCTCTCCGCGGAAACGCTGGCGGACGTCCTGCAGGGTGTCGCGCACGATCATCGGATGGGCGTTCAGGACGCGGTGGAACATCGGCTGCGTCAGTGCGGATGCACGGTTTCCGATGCCCGGATCGGAGCGTTCACTGGGTGTCATTCTCGTTGCTCCTTCTGAGCGGTGCGGGGCTGAGCGGTGCGGGGCTGGATGTCGAACACGCTGTCCATCCGCGTCAGGCGGAACACGCGTTCGACATTGGGCGTCAGCGCGAACAGCACCAGCGCCAGGTTCTCGGGCAGGCTCTTGCGGACGGCGATCATCGCCCCCAGGCCAGAGCTGTCCATGAAGTCCACCGCCGCCATGTCCATGTGCACCGGCTTGCGGTTCTTGACCACGATCTCGCGCAGCTTGTCCTTGAACAGGGTCGCAATCGCCGCGTCGATCCGGGGTTCCGTCACCGTGATGTTCAGATGGGATTCGGCGTCTTCGACGATGAACTGCATGATTCCGGGCCTTCCTTGCGCATCTGCATCCTTGACTAGACCCCAAAGGTTACGATCCGGTAAGCGCGAGGACAGATCGGGGGGGAAAGATCATGACAATTCAGGACATCTACGTGCTGGGGGCGGCGCGCACGCCGATGGGCGGGCTGATGGGCGCGCTGTCGGGGGTGTCCGCGGCCGATCTGGGCGGGGCGGCCATCGCCGCGGCACTGGCGCGCGCGGGC